>JAIELM010000130.1 GCA_019752975.1 Undibacterium sp.
ATCGGGAAATCCGGCTTTTGCTAACATCGCCTTGTTATAAAACAGACCGCGTGCTGAAGCGGAAATGGGTAAACCATAGACCTTGTCTTTGATTTTTCCAGAACCTAAAAATGAGCCAATAAAGCCGTCTTTAAAGGCCGGATTCATCTTTGCATCTAGCGGTTCTAGCACTTCATCTTTGACCAAGTCGAGCAGCCAACGGGTAGCAACGATAGACAGGTCGGGATTGATTCCGCCACCGATATCAGTTTGTAATTTCTGTTGCAAACTGTCCCAATTGACTTCCTCGACTTTGATCGTGATACTGGGATTGGCTTTGTTAAATTCCTTGGCCATTTTTTCAAAATAGGGCAAGGTTTGATCGCTGTAATGAGCCACTGCGATTCTCACGGTTTCAGCTTGTGCCGAAGCCATCATGCACAAGGAGAGGGTCGCTAAGGTGAGGCTGCGGAATCTGAATTTTGTTTGCATTAGAAATCCTTGGTAGGGTGCATCAGGATGAATGTCGTTTTTCTACTTCACCAAGCCACGCGCACTCGCTACGCGTATCGCACCTAAGCCTGCCAAATGCGCCTGCGTTTCATCCGAAACGACGGTGAGTTTTCCACTGAAAAAATCATCGTTGCGGATCAAAATCGCCAAGGCTTCTTTCATGATGGGTTTGCCGCAAATGACGATCGGCGTGCCGGGTAACATGTCAATTGCCGTGCTGTTCTTCAGCGTTAATAAGTCAGCCCCGAGAATCGCGCCTAATAGGAAGTTGGCTCTATCATTGCGCTCATAAATGGTAAATTGGTCCAAGGTGCGAACATTAAAACAGGTACGTCCTAGGCCGATGTTTTGTGCTGATTTTGCACCGGCTAACAACATTTCTTCTGCGATGTGGCTAGCAAATTGTGAATCTAAGGATTTGGCAAGGATGGTGTTGTGGGTGATCACATACATCAATTCTCCAGCTAAGGTGGTGACGCAGCCGGTGATGCGATTTTTGTCATCGACGCAGACAAATTTAGAATGTGAGCCTGGCATCACCATCATGGCTGGACCAGTAATTTCCAACTGGTCGAGTACGGCCATGACTTCGACTTCTTCACCACGCATCATATCCATGGCTTCGCAGTTATGTAGGCCGATATTGTCGACCACATTTTTGACCCCTGGCACTAGCCAAATCGGTTTGGCAAAAACTTCAGGGATGGTGACCGAGACCATGCCGCGGGCGAGCTGCGATAGGCCTGCTGGAGCTTGCACGTGAGGCAGTTCGAATAGTCCAACGTTAGAGCTAATCATGCCCGTGCCGATCACGAGATCGATTTGCTCTTCGTTAACTTTGCCTGATGCGAGTGTTTTAATGATGGTATCTCGGACGCCGTTTTGTAATTTTTCGCGATTGCCGGTAATGGCTGTATCACGTACGCCGACTTCGCAAGCCTCATGGGCAATCACTAGGCCATCAAGCCAGATTGTGACGCGAGTGTTGGTAGTACCAGTATCTATAGTAAGAATATGGGTCATTGCAAATAATGCCTTAAATGAAAATGAGGACTGACCAGATTGACGATAGTTGTTAGCTTAATGGGCTAGGGCTGGGCTAGCAAGCGAGTAATACTTGAGATGTCCTTAAGAAAAATTTAACGTAGTGGAAGAATCTTAATGTGGCCTCAGTCAAACTCGCTGTGATTTGCCGCATGGTACGCGGTCTCGACGATAATCAGACGCACGATTTTCCTTAATTTTGTTGAAATGATAGCATTTTATTCGCGAATTAGGATGGATCACTATGTCACAATAAAAATTTCAAGCTTACCTTAAGTTTTATTATATGAACTTCTGTTATGGTGTTATTTTTTAAGGAGCTTGTCGTGTCCAAACGTCTTCCCCCACTCAATGCACTGAAAGTTTTTGAAGTTGCCGCAAGGCGATTGAATTTCACGCGTGCGGCGGAGGAATTGCATGTGACTAATGCTGCTGTGAGCCATCAGGTGAAGTTGTTAGAAGATTTTCTTGGGCTCGATCTTTTTCAGCGTAGTAATAATGTGCTCAAACTGACCGAAGCGGGTGAGCGCTATTTACCCCGTATTCGAGAAGGCTTCAAAATTTTTCAACAAGCCACTGACGCGTTGTTAAACGATGACAATGTGTTGTTGCGAGTGGGTGTGCCCCCTTCCTTTGGCTCTAAATGGCTAGTACCGCGCCTGTATCGTTTCTTAAACCGTCATCCTCAAGTACGGGTCGAAATCGTCTCTGAAGTTGATCGGAGTTATCGCGATTGCGATATCACGATCGATTTTAGACGCACACAATTTGCCGATTTTCGTATCGAGCCTTTTATCGCTACCGAGGTTTTTCCGGTTTGTAGTCCGGCGCTTGCGAAGACCTTAAATTTACCTAGTGATTTGACTAGGCAAACCTTATTGCACGAAGTTTCGGCCGTGAATGATCCTGATTATCCGAGTTGGCAATCTTGGTTTTCTACCTTGGGGCTGTCGAGTGATAAAGAACATCGCAAAGGTCCTATGTTCACCCTCGCCTTGATGGCATTACAGGCCGCGATTGATGGTCAGGGAGTGGCTTTGGGACAGGCGCTATTGGTGGAATACGATATCGCGGCAGGGCGTTTGGTGCGTCCCTTTGGCACGGCCGTTGAGACGCCACTACGCTTGGATTATTACCTGATTTATGCAGCGGATATGAAAGAGAACCCCGCTTTTATGGCGTTTCACCAGTGGTTGGTAAGTGAGGCGCAGGCCAGGTAGGTTTGCTTGGTCTGGTTTGTCTTTGCTGCTGCAGCATTGTAGAACTGCGTAAAAATGTCCGTGCTGTAAAGTAGGGACGGTATAAAGTAGGGACGGTATAAGTATAAGTTAGGACTTACGCAAAACAGACGCTGGCGTTGTTGCGTTCGCCTTGTCGTACAAAGTACTGCCTGCGGCTCCGCGCCCCCGATTTAAGCATTCGAGGGCAGGCTCTAGCCAGTGCAATTTTGCGTAAGTCCTATAAGTATAAGTAGGAGAGTGTATTTTTTATTCGCTTTTATAAGTCAACTTTTTTGATCAATGAAATGAACACATCTAAAATTTTCTTTACCCAGCGCCCTTTAGTTGCGGCACTTTCCGCAGTATTTTTATGTACCGCGACTGCGCTAATTAGCTCAACTAGCCATGCCGCCTCAGTTGGTAATCTGAGGAAAATCGAAACCACGAAAGGCGGCCAGATTAGTATTAAAACTGATCAAGCTCATGTGCTGGAAATAAGTTTTTTACGACCTGACTTATTTCGTGTTTGGGCAGGCGCGGATGGAAAGCTTATAGGATCCGGTGACAAAGCCGCAGCGATTGTGATTAAAACTGATTACAGTCAAGTGGATGTTAAGCAGAGTGATCAAGGTGAATATTACTTACTGCAAACCACCAAAGCGGCATTGCGAATTTATAAGAAACCCTTACGCTTAGCACTGTATAAAGCGGACAATAAAACCTCGCTTTGGCAAGAAACACAGAGTTTGGATATCGGTGAAAAAGCCAGTTTTCAAACGCTCTCGAGTAGTACCGACGAAGTGTTCTTTGGCGGCGGTCAGCAAAATGGTCAGTATGCTTTCAAAGGTAAAACGCTGGAGGTTTCCTACTCAGGTGGTTGGGAAGAAAACGATAGGCCTAGCCCGGCACCTTTTTATATGAGTAATAAGGGTTACGGCGTTTTACGCAATACTTGGAGCAATGGGACTTATGATTTTCGCGCGGAGGATTTTCTCGCTGCAAGTCATCAAGAGAAGCGCTTCGACGCCTATTATTTTGTGGGCGATACCATCAAAGATATTTTAAGCAGTTACACAGAACTGACTGGGCGGGCTAAAAAACTACCACGTTGGGCTTATGAATATGGTGATGCTGATTGTTATAACGATGGCGATAATATTAAAAAGCCTGGCACCGTACCCAAAGGATGGAGCGATGGACCTACAGGTAAAACGCCGGATGTGATTTTATCGGTCGCTGCCAAATACCGCGAACACGATATGCCAGGTGGTTGGATACTGCCTAACGACGGTTATGGTTGCGGTTATACCGATCTCACAGGAGTGGTGGCGGGCTTAAAAAAATATGGCTTCCGTACCGGATTATGGACCGAAAATGGGGTTGACAAAATCAAGTGGGAAGTCGGCACTGCCGGTACTCGGGTGCAAAAGTTAGATGTGGCATGGACCGGTGCGGGTTACCAATTTGCGTTAGATGCCAATCAAGCTGCGGCGCAAGGTATCTTAGATAATTCCAACTCACGCCCTTTCTTGTGGACTGTGATGGGCTGGGCTGGCATGCAACGTTATGCGGTGACTTGGACTGGCGATCAAAGTGGTAGTTGGGACTATATACGCTGGCACATTCCTACCTTGATCGGTTCTGGCTTATCCGGACAAGCCTACGCGACCGGCGATGTGGATGGAATTTTTGGCGGTAGTCCTGAGACCTACACGCGCGATTTGCAGTGGAAAACGTTTACCCCCGTATTGATGGGCATGTCAGGTTGGTCGCAAAATGCGCGTAAACATCCTTGGTGGTTCGATGAACCGTATCGCTCTATCAATCGAGATTATCTTAAACTCAAAATGCGCCTCATGCCCTATATGTACACGCTAGCGCACGAGGCTGAACAAAGTGGTGCTCCCTTGGTGCGGGGTTTAATGTGGGATCACAGTACAGACCCAAACGCGAATAATGAAGCGTATAAGTACCAATTTTTCTTGGGTAAAGATTTCTTGGTTGCGCCAGTCTATCGCAGTCAAGCAGCGAGCCAAGGCTGGCGTTCAGGGATTTATTTGCCGCAAGGTCAATGGATAGATTATTGGGACGGACGGGTGGTCGAGGCAGGGGCGCAAGGTAAGGTGATCGATTACCAAGTGAGCTTGGACAAACTGCCTGTGATGATCAAGGCAGGTGCGATTCTGCCTATGTATCCCAGCGCACTGTATGACGGACAAGTGCCAAAAGATGTGTTGACATGGGATATCTATCCTTACGGGAATTCTACTTTTACTTTGTATGAAGATGACGGTGAAACACGGCAATATCAAACCGGGGAGCAGAGTGCTCAAACCATAGAAGTGCACGCTCCCATTGGCACAGCGGGTAATATTCAAATTGATCTAGGCGCACTACAAGGTCAGTATCAAGGTATGGAGAAACAACGCGCCAATCATTTTCAAGTACACACTCGGGTTCAACCCAATGCGGTGCTTTTGGGCGAACTTCACTTGCCACAAGTAAGCACTCGTGCTGAGTTCGATCAGGCCAAAGCGGCGTGGTTCTATGACGCGAATCACCAATACGGTGTGGTCTTCATCAAGACGGAAAAACGCGATGTGGTTCGCGCTTTGCAACTGCAATTGCATATCCCTGCTGGTGCGTCGATGGCAGCGACCGCAGACTATCCTGCAGCACCCAAAGCGGGTGAAGCGATCGCGGCTGACAGTCTGATTGTTTTGAATCGTCCTGCCGAAGAGCCAGGCCATCCATTGGAGAATGCCTTTGACGGTAAACCTGGAACTTGGTTTAGAACATTACGTGATCAATCGCAAAAAACCGGCCCGCATGAATTTACCATTGCTTTGGGTGAACGCCGTATGATCAAGGGATTTGAAATCGCACCGCGCAATGACAAACACTGGAAAAACGGACAGGTTAAAGACGTGGAAGTGTATTTGGCGGATAGTAATGGTGATTGGGGTAAGCCGGTTTTTGTCGGTAGTTTGGCACTACAAGAAGCTAAGCAAAGAGTCGAATTTGCTGCTAAAGCAGGGCGTTTATTACGTTTGCGCGTGCTCTCTACGCATGATCAAAATGAGGATGGCAATGCACAAGATCCTATGGTACTCACTAGTACCGGCGATAGTAGTGCAGTGAAAGCCTACAACGCATTAACACCTGTTGTTGTGCCACCCATTACGATTTCTGAATTTGCTATTTTAGAGCACCTGACTCCAGAAAATGCCAAGTTGCAAGTACTGTTATCTGAGCAAAAAGAGAGCAGTGCCAAATCTTCATTTTCCAAGGATAAAGTCAACAACAAGCTAGCGGCCAATACTGAAAAATTGATGCAAATGAACGGCCTCAAATTCCGTAAGGGACTGAGCGTGGTCGATGCCAGCGAAATTAACTATCACCTAAAAGGTGATTGGCAAATCTTCCGTGCCGATGTCGGTATTGATGACGCTTGTCGAGCGGTTGGCGGCTTACAATTTCAAGTGTTTGGTGATGGGCGACTATTGTTCGATAGTGGTTTGATCTCGGCGCCAGCCGTCGTGAAGCCCGAATTAGATATACGTGGTATCGAAAACCTCAGCTTGAAAACCACAGGAGTAAAGAAAACGCTTGCTGGTAATCTTTGTGCTAATTGGGCAAATGCCACGGTGATCGGCTTTAGTGGAGATACTGTAGGGAAGTGAGTTGGTTTTTTTTGACGTAAAAAAGCCGGTCAAAATTGACCGGCTTTTTTACGCCAAAAATATAGCGATTAATTTGTTACCGCGGTGTTATACCAATAGCGATCAGAAGCCGATGCAGTGCTCGCATAGGTTCTGACATAAGCACCATTGCCTGGCCAAGGGTCATTGATATACAGCGTGCTGCCATTGTTGGTATAACCTTTGATCACCACGAAATGACCACCGCCATTTGTCCATGACCATAATATGACGTAGGGTTTTTTGGCATTGATTTTGCTGGTTGAAGTTGCTTGGCTTAGACGTCCGACGACGCTAGAGCTGACACCCCAGCCATTGAGGATAGTGCTAATGGCGTTGGTTGGTTGGGGTTGGTTGGCGTTGCTATTCCAATTAAAAGTGGAATTGCCACAGGCGTAGTTGATGCCCAAGGCGTAGTTAGCTTCAGCACATTGAGTCGGTGTTTTGCTAAAGTAATTGAGTACCATTTGACTAGCGCCAGCCCAGCACCACTGACTGTGTTCTTGTACTTTTAAGGGTACGGTGAGGTTGTTGGTTTGTGCTGTGGCGAGAGAACTCATAGCGAGTACGCCGGCCATACTAAGTAGGGTAAGAATTTTTTTCATTGTTTTGTCTCCAAAATGGATGAGATGCTGGTTAAAGCAATCGTATAAATAATAGGTAAATTTCAGGGTTTATTTGCCGAATCGCGCTAGATGACCGCGTACTGCTTCTTGTATCGCGGGCAGGATCTCAGCGCCAGTCGCCAGTGGTTCGCTAGCACTGACGGCACTTGTCATCCGTAGTGATTGACGGGCAGCGATTAAAGGTACATAGCGCGCTTTTGCTTCGCTATCTTTCACCTCAAGAAAATCTGCGGTGGCTTGATAGAGTCGTACAAAGCGGAATGCATTTTTTCCAGAATGGTTTTGACTAGATACTTGGATGTCTTGTGCAAGCTTAGATGCACCAGCTGCGATAACCGTCCATTTACCATCAACTTTTTCTAATTCCACCAAAGCCACGGGATGAGAGTCACTTAAGACTACAAAATTCCATATACCGGTACCCAACAACATTTGATCAAAAGGACGACCACCAGCCAAGAGTGTTTGTGGATGTGCGGTATGCACTTCGAAACCCAAGCCCAAGGTGGCGTTGCGCAATTCCGAAAGATCGTTGACGGCAAAGGGGAAGCCATCTGGTATGGTACCAGCGGGTACGTCTTTGGTCGTCTCAGCTATCAGGGCGCGTAGTCCAGATTCCGCAGCCGCGCGTAGCCCTGCGGGTTCTTTGACGCGAGCTGCTTGGGCAACCGCTTTGGCATCGTAGCTCACTTGCGCCGAGTTCTGTGCAAATGCAGGAAATACTGCCAAGATGGCAGCGCTTAAAGCAAGCGCATTAAGCTTGTTGGTTACTATTGGTCTCATAATTATTTGTTTTTCCTTAGAATAAAATAGAATATCTGCTCCAAGCCGTCACGCTACCTAGAATTGGCGTACGCAAAAGAGCAAGCAGATCGCGAGTGCGACAGATCATTTGTGGAACTGTGCGCAAACACATTTAACGCGTTATCTGTGAAGGCAAGGCGCTAGCCTGAGCAAAACATCTTTGCGCATTTGTATTAAGCGGAAAAAGCAGAGGGACGAAACTTTGGGTAGTTTTGCTGACTTGGGCAGATATGAGGGAAATGCCCCGTTGTTTAGTTGAGCACACCAAATAAAAAATGCTATTGACAACTTTTAAGTTAGCGTATTTTTACAAAAGTGATGTTTGCTTAGAACCACACTGTGCCGCATCACACACAATACAAAACACGTCAGAACGCGCGCGATGAAATTACGGAATACATTGAAATATTTTATAATCGGTAACGACGTCATTCCCGTCTAGGATATGTCT
>JAIELM010000181.1 GCA_019752975.1 Undibacterium sp.
AGGACGCCAATTATCCAAATTAGGAATCAGGCGCATGCTAGAAATATGTTCTACTGATTGATGGGTAGGGCCATCTTCACCCAAACCGATAGAGTCATGGGTAAAAACAAATAAACTCTTGATCTTCATCAAAGCCGCCATACGTATCGCATTACGACTGTAGTCGGAGAAGGTCAAGAAAGTCGCGCCGAATGGCAAGTAAGCGCCATGCAAAGCGATACCATTCATAATGGCACTCATACCAAATTCACGCACACCATAATTGATGTGATTACCGGCTTGATCGCCACGTACCGCCACACATTCTTTCCAATTAGTGAGATTAGAACCGGTCAGATCGGCAGAACCACCCAAGAATTCTGGCAAACTAGAAGCAAAAGCTTGTATCGCATTTTGACTCGCTTTGCGAGTAGCGATGTTCTCTTTTTTCTCTACACAGGCGGCTACCGCCGAGGCCACCACCGCATCAAAATTCTCTGGCAATTGCCCGTTCATACGACGAAGGAGTTCCGCCGCTTTAGCTGGATGCGCTGCGCTATAGCTCGCAAATTGTGCTTCCCATGCTTGCTCAAACTGTGCACCAGTTTGTTTCGCGTCCCATGCTGTATAGATTTCAGCAGGCACTTCAAACGGCGGATAATTCCAATTGATATTGGCACGCACCGCTGCTACTTCCTTATCGCCCAATGCAGCACCATGCACATTGTGCGTGCCTTGCATATTTGGAGAGCCTTTACCGATCACGGTTTTACAGCAAATCAGGGTTGGCTTGTCGGATGTTTTAGCAAGAAGAATCGCCGCAGACACCGCATCACAATCATGTCCATCGACCGCACGAATCACATTCCAACCATACGACTCAAAACGCTTAGGCGTATCATCGGTAAACCAAGCTTCAACATGGCCGTCTATCGAGATACCATTATCATCCCAAAACGCGATCAATTTATTTAACTTTAAAGTACCCGCCAAAGAACAGGCTTCATGCGAAATTCCTTCCATCAAGCAGCCGTCACCCATGAAGGCGTAAGTGTGATGATCGATAAGGGCATTATCGGGAACATTAAACTCAGCGGCCAATAATTTCTCCGCCAAGGCCATCCCTACCGCGTTACTAATTCCCTGACCGAGTGGGCCCGTAGTGGTCTCAACGCCAGGTGTGACATGCACTTCGGGATGTCCCGCAGTTTTAGAATGCAGTTGACGGAAATTTCTGATCTCATCCATAGACAAGTCATATCCAGTCAAATGCAACAAAGAATAATGCAACATAGAGCCATGGCCATTCGACAGAACGAAGCGATCACGATTAATCCATTGAGGATTATTCGGACTATGACGATAATGCCCAGACCACAAAGCAACGGCGATTTCCGCCATCCCCATAGGTGCGCCTGGATGACCCGAATTGGCTTTTTGAACGGCATCCATGGACAAGGCGCGAATCGCATTAGCCATTTGAGGCAGAATTTCATGTTGCTTTACTAGCGGGAGTGTTGAAGTCATGGTGAGTGTCAATTGAAGAAAAGCGGTTCTGGAAAGTTCGTTATTTTACCAGAGCGCCGCGCCACCGAATACAATTGCGCGTTTACACCACTTTTTGAGCTCCTGATTCATATGGAAGGCTACCATCTCACCGCTGATTGCTTCGATTGCCAATGCGATCAGGCGCTGCTCCTTCAAGAACATCAACTGAAAGACTTACTCACCACGATCACCATCGATGCTGGATTAACGATTGTTGGCCAATGTTTTTATTCATTTTTACATGCCAATGGCCAAGCTGCGGGCGTTACCGGCACCTTGCTACTCGCAGAATCCCATATCGCCATCCATACTTGGCCTGAACGCAATAGTGTGACTTTAGATGTTTACGTCTGCAATTTTCAACAAGACAACAGCAGCAAAGCGCAAAGTATTGTAGCGAATTTAACCGCCGCTTTTGCCCCCGCTAGAGTCTCACGTCAGGCATTACATCGAGGTGAAAGAGCGCCCCATTTTATTGAAAAGCTCAGCCCATATAGCACGATCAGCACACAAGTCGAAAAAATACTGCTGCAAAAAGACACACCATACCAACACATAGAGATTGCCGAAACACCCGAATTTGGCAAAGTGATGCGCTTAGACGGTGCCATGATGACCTCGGAAAGGGATGAGTTTTTTTATCACGAATCACTAGTCCATCCCGCAGCGATCATTCATGGCAATCCACGAACCGCACTTATCGTCGGTGGTGGCGATGGCGGCTCGACTGAAGAATTATTAAAATATCCCAGCATAGAAAGTATTACCTTGTGCGAGATCGATCACGAAGTCATCGTTTTATCTCGCCAACATTTACCCCGCATTCACGGAAACGCGTTTGACTCACCACGCGTCAAATTGCGCTGCCAAGATGGCTTGCAGTTGGTACGCGATAGCACTGAACTATTCGACCTCATCTTACTTGATCTGTCGGACCCAGTCTCTCCCACCGGTAATGCACTGGCAGGCTCATGCATGAGCCGTGAATTTTTTAGTGCCTGCAAACAACGTTTAACTGAAAAAGGCTTATTGGTACTACATCTAGGGAGTCCTTTTTATCACCCTTCACGTTTCTCCAGTACGCTACAAACGCTTGCCACGGTGTTTCCCACCATTCACCCCTATACGACCTTCATCCCATCATATGGCGCGATTTGGGGCTTTGCGATTGCCTCGATTGAAAGCGAAGAAAGCCACGACGCAGTGCAAATGCTACTTCCGCCTAGCACTGTAAAACAAAGACTAGAAAAGCATCACATTACAGGGCTACAATATTACAATGCGGAGTTACATCAAGCGATGTTCGCCTTACCTAACTACATCAAAGACTTGATCATCCATTCCAGATAGGAAAATATGAGTTTAAGCAACTTACCATCCGACTTGCCAATAAAAAAAATACGGCGTATCTCCAAAGCACTTCCATTGGTATTGGCAAGTTCGGCAAGCGTGATGGGACTAAGCGCATGTGATAGCAACGACGAAGGGAACACTATCACCACCGTGCAAGACGAATACACCAGCATTGAAGCGTGTCAGGAAGACTGGGGCAATGCCAGCACTTGCCAGCCTGCACCTACGAATACAGTGACCGACTCCAACACTTCGCATTATATCGGTAGTCGTTATTATGGCCCCATCTACCCTGTCGGCGAACGCTTATTCCTGCAACGAACTTACCTAGGCAACCACCCAGCACTAGTGGCAGGACAAATACATGATCACTCGGTCACTCGGCAAGTCAGCCAACGTTCGTCCTCCAGTATTAGTCGCGGTGGCTTTGGTTCGAGTTCGCACGGCTCTTCTGGCGGAGGATAAGCAACATGATTCGGGAAACTCTTACTCCCAGAAATGGCTGGCAAAAACAATTTGAAGCACTCGGTTTTAGCTATCATTCTATTGATGGCTTGTATTGGGATGAGCGCTACGCCTATCGCTTCACTTCAGCACAAATCGACTGCCTAGAACAAGCCAGCGAGGAATTGCACCAAATGTGCTTACAAGCTGTCGATCATGTGATACGACAAGGTCGTATCGAAAGTTTTGCCATTCCCCCAGCGTTTTGGTCCATGGTCGAGCAAAGCTGGCGCGAACAAGAATTCTCGCTGTTTGGGCGTTTTGACTTGAGCTGGAACGGCAGTGGCGCACCCAAGCTACTGGAATACAACGCCGATACACCGACCGGCCTGGTGGAGTCAAGCGTAGCCCAATGGTATTGGCTACAGGACGTATATCCACAAGCTGATCAGTTTAATTCCCTACACGAAAAACTGGTCGCGCGTTGGCAGACATTTCCCAACAAAGGCTTGATCCACTTTAGCTGCGCTGATGCCAATGAAGAAGATGAAGGAAATCTCTCCTATTTAAGAGATACTGCCATTCAAGCTGGGTTCGCGACTAAGCAGTGCAGTATAGAAGCGTTAGGATGGGACGCAAAAAACCTCAGCCTAGTAGACGACAATGACGCCCAGATTAAAAATCTATTCAAACTTTATCCTTGGGAATGGCTATGTCGCGAACAGTTCGCCCCACACCTGTTAAGGCGCTCAACCCAGTTGATCGAGCCCGCATGGAAAATGATCCTTTCCAATAAGGCGATACTACCGATATTATGGGAGCTCTTCCCGCAGCATCCCAACCTTTTGCCCGCCTACACAGAAGCGAACAAAATCTCCGGCGACTATGTCAAAAAACCGCTTTATTCTCGCGAGGGAGAAAACATTTCAATTTACGCCGACGGCAAGGAGCTGCACACTCCGGGTGAATATGGGACTGAGGGATTTATCTATCAAGGCTTTGCGCCTCAACCCAAATTTGATGACGGCATCACTCCCGCTTACACGTCTATTGGCGCATGGATAGTAGGTAACGAAGCGGCCGGCATAGGATTACGGGAAGACGAAAGTCTGATTACCAAAAACACCAGCCGTTTTGTTCCACACTATTTTGTTGATTGATTGAGTTAAGTACCCCCTATGAAAATTAAAAATATTCTATTTTATTAAATTCTGAAAATCATTGGTAAAGCAATTAACTAGTCCACTTCGCGCTAGTCATTTCAACGCCTTTCCTCACCACACAGAAAGCAAGCATGAGCACACAAATATTTAATCCCGGCCTAACCGCCTTCGCCAGCTATTTCGCCGCATCACTGGTTTTGCTGTTGGTGTTCATCGCCATTTACGTTCGCGTCACTCCTTACAAAGAAATGAATTTGATTCGCGAAGGCAACACTGCTGCCGCAGCAAGCTTGTCCGGAGCGATACTCGGTTACTGCCTCGCACTGGCTTCATCAATCTCACATAGCGTTAGTCTACTGGACATGCTAACGTGGGGAGCGATTGCCTTAGTGGTGCAACTTCTTGCTTTCTTTATTGCTCGCATTATGCTGCCAGGGCTGATCCATGATGTGCCACAAAACAAACTCGCCTCTGGTATTTTTTTAGGCGTACTCAGCTTAGGCATGGGCATACTGAATGCGGCCTGCCAAACTTATTAAGTTTCATCACCTACTTGATCACCTGTTTGTTTACTATGCCACGTTTTTTCTGCCCTTTACCGCTCGCCTTGGGTGCGCACATCAACCTCCCTTCAGATAGTACGCACCATATTTTTGTCTTGCGGCTGCAGGTGGGTGACACGATAGAGCTATTTAACGGCGAAGGTGGCTCCTACATTGCGAGTCTCACTGAGATTTCTAAAAAAAGCGCCAGCGCCGAAGTCAAAGTCTTTTTGCCTGAGGAATATGAGTTACCGTTTAATCTGACGCTCGCTCAGGGTTTGCCTGAAGGCTCAAAGATGGATTGGATAATAGAGAAAGCGGTGGAGCTTGGCGTATCCGGCATACAGCCACTTGGCGCTCAAAGAAGTGTAGTCAGGCTCAATCCAGAAAGAGCAGAAAAGAAATTATCTCATTGGCGCGGTATCGTGGTCTCTGCCACCGAGCAATGCGGCCGTCGTCGTCTTGCCCACGTAGCTGAGCTTATCGAAGCAAAAAAATGGCTTTCTCAGCACGATATGCACAAAAGGGTGTTGCTCTCGCCACGGTCCACCACCTCCCTCGCCGATTGGGCTAGACATCAAGCGGCACAAGCGATTTGCTTAATGGTGGGGCCTGAGGGTGGTTTTTCTGACGACGAAGAACAACTCGCGATACAGCACGGCGCTATCGCGCTCAGCATGGGACCTAGAGTGCTTCGCACCGAAACTGCGGGCTTGGCGGCGATCAGCGTATTAAGTGCCGCTTGGGGTGGAATGTAATTGGTCGATTGGTCTTTGGTTCTTACAAGCCCAACTCCTGCCAAATTAAGTCTACCCTGTGCTTCACTTCAGGACTCATGTGTATTGTTCTACCCCATTCCCTCATACTTTCACCTGGCCACTTATTGGTCGCATCGAGTCCCATTTTGCTCCCCAAACCACTCACCGGTGAGGCAAAGTCCAAATAGTCGATCGGGGTATTGTCCACCATGGTCGTGTCACGAAGTGGATCCACCCGAGTAGTAATCGCCCAAATCACCTCTTTCCAATCACGGATATTGACATCTTCATCCACCACGATAATAAATTTGGTGTACATAAATTGACGTAAAAAACTCCATACCCCAAACATCACTCGCTTAGCGTGCCCCGCATAAGATTTTTTCATCTGTACTATCGCCATACGATAGCTACAACCCTCTGGAGGCAAATAGAAATCCGTGATTTCGGGAAATTGTTTTTGCAGCAAAGGAATGAACACTTCATTTAACGCCACACCCAACACCGCGGGTTCATCAGGCGGCTTGCCGGTATAGGTTGAGTGATAGATAGGATTGCGGCGCATGGTGATGCGATCTATCGTGAATACAGGGAAGCTGTCCTGCTCATTGTAGTAACCGGTATGATCACCGTACGGTCCCTCCAAAGCATGCTCGTAGCCCGTTGGATGACTGGCATCAGGGTAGATATGCCCTTCCAGCACAATCTCAGCCGACGCTGGTACACGTAACTCACTACCAATCGCTTTCACCAATTCAGTTCGGCTACCTCGCAATAAACCTGCAAATTGGTATTCAGATAAACTATCCGGTACAGGTGTCACAGCGCCTAGGATCGTGGCGGGATCTGCTCCCAATGCCACCGCAATCGGGTAAGGCTGACCCTTATTGACTATCCCATGCTCACGAAAATCCAAAGCACCTCCACGGTGAGAAAGCCAACGCATGATCACCTTGTTTCTCGCCAAAACCTGTTGCCGATAAATGCCCAAATTTTGACGTTTTTTATAAGGCCCTTTTGTAATTACCAATCCCCATGTAATCAATGGCGCAACGTCTTCCGGCCAACAGTGCTGGATAGGCAAACGCGCCAAATCCACGTCATTACCTTCCCAAACAATTTCTTGACATGGCGCACTACGCAATTCTTTGGGAGCCATATCCCACACCGCTTTGACTAAGGAACCTAAGCCTAAAATATCCTTAAAACCCTTAGGCGGTTCGGGCTCCTTTAATGATGAAAGTACTTGACCAATTTTTCGCAACTCACTCACATCTTTGGCTCCCATTCCCATCGCTACACGCTTGGGAGTGCCAAACAAATTTCCTAAAACCGGAATTTGATGCCCAGTCGGATTAACAAAAAGGAGCGCTGGTCCGTCAGCACGTAAAGTACGATCACAAATTTCGGTCATCTCCAAATAGGGAGAGACCGGTATAAGTACCTGTTTTAATTCATTTTGTTGCTGCAATTGGGAAATAAAATCCCTTAAATCTGTATATTTCATGTTTTTATCAATTTTTTTGAAGGCTAGGATATGACTTAAATATCAAGGGCAAGTAGTTGATTTTATTGGACTTTGCTGCATAGCAGCATTAAAAGTAAGACACAAAAGTAATTAAAACTCGATTTCATAGTATTGACTCGATATAAATGCACCCCTACAATTCGCCCAAGTACCAGAACTACTGAATTCATTTACAGTGCTTCTCGAAATATCAGGGGGTCTTATGCCACAAATTTTTACATCTTCAGCACGGTCACATTATCATAGCAGCTCAGCACAGAAAGAAATCACTCGCCTACTTGCTAACAGCGTCAATAGTAGCAACCAAGTCAGCAGCACCATCGGACAAGCATTTGGCGCTTTGAGCTCAGTCTTGCACTTGACTTCAGCATTTGGCTTAGCAGCGATCGTCCTGCTCATCTGCCTGTTCGTCAATCCCAATTTAGGCAAACAGTTTATCGCACTCTCCCCTTTTGCCAGTGACAATCAAGCACAGGTAAGTTTAGAAGATAAAGTTCTTGCGCCAAATTTAGCCATGCTGATGGCAACACCGGTACAAGTCTCTCAGGCCAACACCAACGAAGTTGATGCGAAAAAAGAAGCGGAAGCAAGCACGAATTACCATTTAATCGGCAATCAAAAACAACAACATCTTGTCACCAACTGGCTTTCCAAACGCTATCGCGTCGCCAACGACGCCATCGACATGTTAGTTTCTGCTGCTTATTTGACCGCCAAGGACACCAAACTCGACCCGCTATTGATACTCTCAGTCATCGCGATTGAGTCCCGTTTTAATCCTTTTTCAGAAAGCCCGGTCGGCGCTCAAGGTTTGATGCAGGTCATGGCGAAAGTGCACCAAGATAAATTCTCTGACTTAGGCGGCGTTAAGGCAGCTCTCAATCCGGTTGCCAACATCAAGGTTGGCGCCATGATTTTAAAAGAATATGTGCGTAGTACAGGCTCTATTGAAGCCGGTCTAAAGCGCTATGTTGGAGCCTCGGAAAACGAAACCGACGGCGGCTACGGCAATCTGGTC
>JAIELM010000364.1 GCA_019752975.1 Undibacterium sp.
CAAACCTTACTCAGACAAATCAATTTGGCGGATCAGGCTCTGCAGTTATTACAGCAAGAAGACTACAAAAATGCCTGGTTATCCGCCCTGCAATTAGCCAGCTCACCGCACCATCATGCATTGATCGCTGGACGCGCGGTGCGACTGCTTATTGATCATGAAGCGTGGAATCTAGAACAATGTGCACGTGCACTGTCACTCGCTTGCAGCAATCCGATCAATCCACTTGCTAGCGCAGAATGGCTAGAAGGTTTTTTACAAGGCAGTGGATTACTACTGATCATGAATGATCAATTGTGGCAAATTCTTCAGGATTGGGTGGCTGGTTTACCCGAAGAGATTTTTACTGAATTACTGCCATTACTGCGACGAAGTTTCTGCCACTTTGAAGCCGCCGAGCGCCGTCAACTCGGGCAAAAAGTCGCCACTGGCAAAGTGCAACTACAAAACAAGCAGCCTCATCAATTTACTATTAACGAACAACGCGCCGCTTTAGTTCTCCCCATGTTATCCAAAATTCTCACGCCAGTGACCGAACTTCAGGAAAATCAAGCTGGCGCGCAAAATGTCAACCAAACACCAACACAAACCATAGATTTGGCAGACACACTATGAGCACAAACACTCCTCCACTGAATAATCAGAACGATCGTCGCTGGCGATTGATACTTGGTAGCGAAGCTGACAACCTTCCACTCGCTTCCACGGATGTTGGTATTGATCGTGCACTGCAAGCGCTGTATGAACCCGACAATAATAATCGCAAAGCTGGCTTGCAAAGCTCAGCGCCAACGGTGGCACGCTGGTTAGGTGATATCCGCGAATACTTCCCAAGTAGCGTAGTACAAGTCATGCAAAAAGACGCCATGGATCGCTTAGGTTTGCAACAAATGTTAATGGAACCTGAGTTATTACAAACGGTGCAGGCTGATGTTCATCTGGTGGCGACTCTACTCTCCCTCAATCGCATCATGCCCAACAAAACCAAACAGACAGCACGGCTGGTGGTGGGTAAAGTGGTTGAAGAGTTAGAGCGAAAATTAGCCAATCCCTTGCGGCAAGCGGTTTCAGGCAGTTTAAACCGCGCCGCCCGTAATTTTCGACCTAGGCATAATGAAATTGATTGGATTCGCACCATCCGCGCCAATCTCAAGCACTACCAAGCCGATTATCAAACCATCATCCCTGAGCGCCGCATAGGTTTTGCACGGAAAGGACAAAGCCTGCGCGATATCGTTTTATGTATAGACCAAAGTGGTTCAATGGCACCGTCGGTGGTGTATGCCAGTGTCTTTGCCGCCGTCCTTGCTAGCATCAAAGCGGTCAGCACCCAAGTAGTAGTTTTCGATACCGCCGTCGTGGATTTAAGTCACTTGTTAGCAGACCCGATTGAAGTTTTATTCGGCACCCAACTCGGTGGCGGTACCGATATCAATAGCGCCCTCGCCTACTGCCAAGGCTTGATACAAAGGCCGCAGGATACGATTTTTGTATTGATCAGTGATTTATATGAAGGTGGCAACGCCAATCAAATGCTGGCACGAGCGCAGGCACTGGTCGATAGCGGCGTACAAGTGATAGCCCTACTCGCCCTCGATGATCAAGGCGCACCAGGTTATGACCGTCACCATGCCAGCGTCATGGCAAGCATGGGCATACCCTGCTTCGCTTGTACGCCAGATCAATTCCCAACATTAATGGCGATGGCGATACAAAAACAAGATATCGCTGCGTGGGCGGCGAGTCAGGCAATGGCGAAATGACTGAACAAAGTAATCCCTCGGCATCAGATCCAAATTTACACTTCTTTATTCACCTTGATTTGTCTCTTATGGAGAATCTGGGATTAATCAATTCCACTGAAAAATAATTTCTCTCAAGTATCCGGAAAATTTTAGGAGGGAGTTTGGATCTTAAGTGGCGTACATACAAATTTTATCGCCAATACGCAGCACTTCGCTGGCGTCATCGGGAGTTGATTACTTCCTTCACTTTGGCATAGTATTTTTCGCTGACATTCAATCTATCACCACAACGAAGTTGCAGGTCATATCCTCCCGTTTTGACCGCACACAAGCTTTGAATTTGATCTATCCGAACGATAGTGCTACGGTGTATTCTGAGAAAAATTTGCGGATCCAGTTTTTTTTCGAGTTGGTTCATAGGCGCGCGATACAGTATCTGTCTTTGTCCTAGATGAAGTTGCATATAGTTACCCTGCGCCTCGATCCAAAAGACCTCGCTCAACAATATCGTTTCTATTCTACCGATCGCACGTACGCTCACCTGCTGCCAATATTCGCGATGCTGATTGGTAGTAAGTCTACCTTCGTCCTGAACATAAGCACGCAAAGCGATAGCATAATTCGCTTGCTGTCGTAGAGCAAGCATCGCCTCTGCACGTTCAAGCGCACGTGCCAGTCGCTTATCGTCAAGTGGCTTTAGCAAATAATCTAGCGCGTGCAATTCGAAAGCCTCGACCGCATGCTCATTGTAGGCAGTGACAAAAATTACTAGCGGCATTTTTTCGCCACTCGCCAGCTCCCGCGCAAGCGCGAGGCCGGTTTCTCTGGGCATTTGAATATCCAAAAATATCACGTCTACGCCTAGTGTCGCCATAACACTACGAGCAGTAGCAACACTAGAGGCTTGCGCGACCACCTGCCAGTTTGCATAATCTGACAAGGCGAGAAACAAGTTTTTGCGCCCTAACTCTTCGTCATCAACAATGAGCGCCCGAATCAATGAGTCCATTTAATTTTCCGGATGACGCAAAGGGACGCAAATGTGCAATTCAAAGTGTGTCTCACTTCTATTTGACATGAGCTTTGCGTGCCCCTTATAAAGTAATTCCAATCGAGTCCGCGTCTGTACTAGACCTATGCCCAAACCTGGATTTTTGGCGGCATCCAATCGTACAGTATTCCGCAGGAATATATTTAATTGATTTTGATTGCGCGAGAACTGCAAGTGAATTTCACTTTTCCCCTCATGACAATCGAGGTCATGGCGCAGTGCGTTTTCAATTAAGGGTTGCAGCAATAATGGCGGACAGTCGCATTGCATAACATCCAAGGTGTCGCCTACAATTTGCATGTGCAGGCGGTCGCCGTAACGTAAGGTTTGAAGTGCAAGATAGTCACGTATGAAACCCATTTCGTCTTCCATCGTCACCCAATCTTTATCACTCGCCGAAAGAGCATAACGAAACAAATCGGAGAGTTGAGAAATCCCCGAAAGTGCAACCGCCTTTTCATTAGCGCGCACCAATGCACTAATCGCGTTAAGGGCATTGAAAATAAAATGCGGTTCTAACTGTTGGCGTATTGCACGCAAACGCTGTTGTTCCAATGCGAGATGTAGCGTCAAATTAGCAGTCTCAGCAAGCTGCAAGCTGGCCGCGCGTGCTCTGCCTTGATGCCAAGCGCACACCGCAATCACGACGGAAAAGGTCCCAGTAAACCACGAGTACTCCAAGAATAATTTGGAGTTCGAAGTGTGTAAAAAGAAATTCATCCAATCAAGCAACTTGAACTTGGCTCCCCCTAATACTGGAAGAGTGCCGGCACAGAAAAGTATATGAAGCGGGAAAAAGCTAAACGTCAATGCAAAATATAAGGCCACAATTTTCTTTGCACTACCGATCAGCTGGGGATACCGTCTTATACTAAGAAATAAAGCGCTACTAAGTAACATGAGAGGAAAATGGTTATCCACCCAACGCAGCCATATGAGAGAGTAAGGCTCACCATCTCCATTCTTAAGATAATCTTGATAGCTACCCGCCGCACCAACCGTACAAATAGCCAGCCAAATACCGAGGTTAAATAAAATTGCGCGACTTACCTTGATGGCATTGGAGCGATATAGCTTACCGTCAGCTGTTACCGATTTTGATGTTGTAATGTTCGACATGAGAAATATTGTATTTTATTGGAGTCCAGTATAGCAGTGCTTAAGAACTAGTATCCTCACGCTCATCACCTACTTTTGGCATGTTGTCACACAGTGCTTAGAGCAAAACTGAGATGTCTGCATAATCATTCTTCTCATCACGAGGACTTACGCAAAATTGCGCTGGCTAGACGCAGAGCTGCAGGCAGTACTTTATAGTACGACAAGGCGATAGCAACAACACCAGCGTCTGTATTGCGTAAGTCCTCATAACTATTTGGAGTATCTATGCGCTACCTCATCCTCAGCTCTTTTTGTTTCAGTCTTTTTTTCTCACACACTGCGCACTGCGCAGATACACCTAAGTACATAGGGCAGCACAAAAGCACGCCTGAAGACTTAAGCGCGATTCATCAAGTCATAGAAAATTTTCAAACAGCCATTAAGTCCAAGGATAGAAAATTACTGTCCACGCTGGTGCTTGGTGACAATATTCTTTTTAGTTCGCCGCAGCCACCTGGGGCAATTAAAATGGCGCGGGAAAAAATCGACGTCAATTTTAATGGAATAAATTCGAATGGTTATGAGGCGTTCGCTCGCTTTATCAGCAGCTCAAAGAATCCCAACGAAGAAAAGTTTTATAACATCAAGGTCACCCAAGATGGCAACATCGCGTGGGTGCAATTTGACTATGAATTTATTAACGATCAGAGAAGTAGCAATTACGGCATAGAGGTCTGGCAAATGCTTAAATCAATTGATGGAAGTTGGAAGATCTTTAGTGTGGTGTGGTCGGTGAATCTTTTGCCTGAATAGCAGTATCTATACAACACTCTGGCGGCGCGGAGAAAATCGGAGCAAGTCACTGCGCCCCTCCTTGTCTCTGCCCTCCGTGTCTCTGCGCCTCGGCGTTGAGGGGCTTTCGATTTTTTCTCAAGTAATCCCTCTCGCGACAATCTCATACCAATCCGAATTAAATACGATAGTAATTCTTCATTGGAAACCCCTCAACTCCGAGGCGCCGAGACGCTGAGAAAGCCGGAGAAAATCTCTGCGTTCCTCTATTTCTCTGCGTCTCGGCGTTGAAGGGTTTTCGTATTTCAACCCACGTTCAAAATCTAAAAATTATCGTACTATTTAGTTAGAATTGGTATCACATCCAGCAGCAATAAGCGAATATTACTGCCGCAGCTTAAGGAGATACTCCTCGATATGAGTATATTGCCCCCTTACTGCCCAATTGAAAATAACACCGCATTGTTAATCGCATACACCTTACCATCTGGACCCACTGCGGTTGGGGTATAGGATTCACCCATACCGCTGGTGAGTTTAATTTTTTCGGTCAATTTATTGCTCGTCAGGCTCCAGCGATACAAATAGCCATCTTCGCTATTAACGATAACCGACTTGGTAAACGGATCCACCGCCGCGGTATTGACACACCACTCGATAAAGCCACCCGGTGCATTGGGATCTGGAGTTGGCCCTATAATCGTGAGAATCTCTTTCATGGTATTCACCGAAGGCGTAATTGCATCCGCCGTCGCGACATTTGGATCGATAATCGCAATTTTATTTAAACCATCACCTGAGCCAGTCCGTTGATAATTATTATATTTCGTCATCAATAAATACTTTGAAGTTCCTGTGTAACCAGAGACGATATCAGCAGGAACAATAGACGGTGTATCGTCCCAACCAAAGGAACCTGGGGTTTTAGTAATACTTAGGTCAGCATTAAAATGGAGTAACCAGCCGCGCGAATTATGTGAGCCTGGATTTTGCTCTAGCACACCCATATACACATCGCCGTCAGGTGCGACCAAGGGCGCGGCGGTGCTGTCATCAGAGATATAAGCGGATCCTTTTTCATTTGGATCTACTAGCAGCACCTTGCTCTTCAAAGCCAGTGTGCTGCTATCCAATGCCAACAAATATCCTCTAGAAAGGGTCTTCACATCGCTGGCGTTCGTATTATTAACCAACACATACAAAGTCTTCTGATCTAAGGAAATCGCTGGGGCGCTATTTGTTGCAGGCTTGACGATGGAACTGACGCCTGAGGCAGCAGCGGCGCCCACCCAAGTACCTTTTCCGTCAGCGCCTATCCTAGCAAAACCGCTAGTGAGGCCCGCAGGATTTCCCGGTTCAGCGATGAAACCAAAGTAAATATTATTTTGTGCGTCTGCAGTAATCGGTGTATTGATAATGACCGCTTTATCTAATGCGGCCTTATTGGCGGCATACACCGAATCACCATAAAACACCATGCTCTTAAGCGTTCCTACACTCTCATCGGCATCATCGCGGTAAATAACTTTACCGCCAGCACCTGGCGCTAGCATGCGATTATTTGCCGTCAGTGTGGCATTATAGGTCGGCGTCCAACGATGGGCAGGCATAATATAGTCGCTGTTTTCTGACCAGATGACTTGCCCAGAGGTTCCAGAGCGGGCTTCAATTCTATACGTCAATTGTGCCGCCGTTTTCACCGGTAGAATCACAGTGTTTTTTAAGGTAATTACGGGCGAGCCATAATGTACGAGAAGATAGCCATTTGGCGAATACTGCGGCGCTAGATCAACCGGTGCTTTCCAAACAATACGACCAAAACCTTGTGTTGCCACGGTGGCGAGTGCATCGTGTTGTGCCGTACCGCCATAACTTGGCCAAGGCGCTGGACTAGGTGTGCGTTTAACTGGTTCGACGGGGTTTTGTGGTGTGCCAGTGCCCGCATTCGGGTCCGAGTTTGGGTTCGAATTTGAGTTCGAGCTAGATGAACCACCGCCACCGCAAGCAACCACAACTGCACCCGCGCAGATAGCTACGGTCGATGCCAGTAGGTACCGGTATTTTTTAGAATCTTTATTTTTTGGAAAAGTCATTTTTGTCTCTTCTTAGTTTTAGAAATTAACACTGCTTACTAAAACGTAGATTGCACCAGTAGACCCAAAACTTCAAGTAATATAGCAAACATATTTTCACTTTCTTGCGTATCGACCCATGCCAAACGCACCGCACTGGACTTATGCCGGCCACATCCAATTCAACTCCACATTAACGCACAACTTATGAAGCACAGGTATTTCCACATTCACCGATCTTTCTTTGGTCTATTCCTGTTTTGCCTAAGTGGATTTCTTTGTAGCTTTTCTGGATGCGAGCGACACCAATCTGCCCCAAAGGCAAATACCGTAGCGCCAGAAAAAAAACTCCCTTATCCGCTACTGTTCGTCACGCAAGTCCCCATTGCCAACGACAATAATAGTCGCCTCTCTGCCTTTGCCAATCATATGACTAGCCCCTTACAAGTCCCACGTGGCGGTGATTTGATGATCCTTTATCCCGACGGCACATTAAGAAACCTGACACATGAAGCACATTTGGGAATGGATGGACAACAAACAGCCTCCGCCATTGCAGTACGTGAACCCAGTGTGCATCCTAGCGGTGAGAAAGCGGTGTTTAGTCTGCTGTTAGGTTCACCACAAACCGGTGAAAACCTTAGCACTAGCCGCTGGCAAATTTACGAGGTAAGCGGACTCGCCCAAGGCGCTCCAGTCCAAATCTCTAAGCTAGCACAAGACCCGCATTACAACAATCTTTCGCCGCTTTACGCCAGTAACGATGAGATCATTTTCACCTCCGATCGACCTAGAAATGGTGCACCTCACTTATATCCGCAACTGGACGAATACGAAGCAACCCCTAGCGTATCCGGTGTCTGGAAAATGCACCGCACCACCAATAAATTAACACTACTAAGTCATACCCCTAGTGGAGCGTTTACGCCTATCATCGATAATTTCGGTCGTCTACTGTATACTCGTTGGGATCATCTACAACAAGATCAATTGGCTGATCGAGACCGCGATGCAGAGCACAATCAAGTTGCGCTGCCATTTAACTCTTTCAATTTTTCTGACGAATCCGCTACTGCAAAAAGACGGAATAGCAGAGCGGAATTTTTTCCTGAATCACGTGTAGGTAGTCATAGTGTGTATGGTGAAGTGAGTGCGTTTCGCAACAATTTTTTTGCTATTTGGCAGATTAATCAAGATGGCAGCGCCGAGGAAACACTCAATCATGTTGGACTACATGAACTCTCTTTTGGCTACTTAACACCTAGCTTCAAGGAAGACAAAAATCTCAACAACCACACCAACGATCAAGCACATCAAAATCGCCTGTCAATACGACGTGAAGGAGGATTATTTCAGCTACGAGAAGACCCACTTGAATCGGGCAGTTTTTTTGCCATCAATGCGCGTGAATCGGGTTCCTTTACTACAGACAGCATCGTCAAAATTCAGGCCCGCCCCAGCACCAATCCAGAACAAATGACCGTTACAAGTATCACAGCACCAAGCACCAACGATAATTTAAAAGATGGACGCTGGCGCAATCCACTTCCCCTGTCTGAT
>JAIELM010000140.1 GCA_019752975.1 Undibacterium sp.
GACTGATGACTTCTCGAGAAAGACGGATGATAGTAAGCGCGAATCAAAATCAGGAACAGTACTGTCTTTTGCTGCAATTGCGGAGTCTACCAGTCCTGCCGTTAAATTAGTTAATGCAACTCTGTACGACGCGCTCAAAGTAGGTGCTTCCGATATCCATCTTGAGAGTACACCACAAGGTTTAACGGTAAAGTATAGGATTGACGGAGTGCTAGATTTTATCACTTCGAGCAATAGTGTCGAGGACGCGGAACGAGTGATTTCGCGACTCAAAGTGTTAGCGGAATTAGATATTTCAGAGCGACGAATTCCGCAAGATGGAAGTTTTTTTGTAGAAGTAAATCAGCGCGAGATCGATTTGCGCTTATCGATTATGCCTAGCATCCATGGCGAAGACGCCGTGATTCGTATTTTAGATAAGCGTGCCATGATAGAGGCACATGGTGCCTTAAACTTAGACGCTTTGGGATTTGATTCTGCATCATTAGCAAGCCTACGCATGTTAACCGAAGAAGCCTATGGCATGCTCTTGGTTACGGGCCCCACTGGTTCTGGTAAAACCACCACGCTGTACGGCGCACTGACCGAGATTAATACCGGCCGCGAAAAAATCGTCACTATTGAAGATCCAGTCGAATATCAACTACCTGGGATTTTGCAAATCCCGGTAAATGAAAAAAAGGGACTGACTTTTGCACGAGGTTTACGTTCCATTTTAAGACATGATCCTGACAAAATCATGGTCGGTGAAATCCGGGACCAAGAGACCGCTGAAATTGCGGTGCAATCGGCACTGACGGGGCATTTAGTCCTCACTACCGTGCATGCCAATAATGTATTTGACGTATTTGGACGTTTCGCCCACATGGGAATTGATCCCTACGCTTTTGTTTCTGCCTTAAATGGTATTTGGGCGCAGCGCCTAGTGCGGCTCAATTGTCGCAACTGTGCGCTACCAGTCGAGCCAAATGATCTAGAGTTAGAAAAGGTCAGTCTTAGTCGCGAGGAAGTGAGGGACTATCAGTTCAAATGTGGTGGCGGTTGTGGCGACTGTCGCGGTACCGGTTACAAAGGGCGACGAGCAATCGCGGAGATATTGACGCTCAATGATGAGATTAGAGAATTGATTATAGAAAAACGCCCAATACGACAAATTAAAGAAGCAGCTAAGCGCAACGGCACTGTCAGCTTACGCGAGGCGGCTTTGAAGTTGGTGAAAAGCGGTGAAACTACAATAGAAGAAATTAAGAGGATCACGCTACATGCTTAAATTTTTTTATTCGCACTCGGAATTGATTGTCACTCGCGAGGGGTATTGGTTGCGACCGAAGTTTCCGAAATTAAGACTCAAGACTAAGAATGCCACGCCAAGTTATTTCACTAGAAATGTAGTACAAACTACGTCCTTTGATGAGAATGAATTAGAGAAAACATGGCAAGAGATATTTGCTCAAAAACAGAAGTCACATCGCTTCCTTGATGTGGTATTACCCGATGCATGGGTACGACACTTTCTAGTGCAGACACCCGTCAATGCCAATAGCCTAGCCGATATTCAAGCGGCTGCATGCAAACGATTTGAAACTCTCTACGGTGAAGACGCCGATACTTGGTGCATCATGCTAGATGTGCAGAATCTTATTGGAGACGGAGTTAAAAATGTAGTGTGCGCAGTCCCGAAAAATATCCTTGCCGCTTTGGAAAAAAATGCGCGGCGGTATCGTCAACATTTCTTAAGCATACAATCAAATTTTGTTAAAACATGGAATACACATCGTCATTTACTCCTCAAAAATAGTTGGTTTCTTGTGCCTAGCGCAGATGTACTGTTGTTAGTGATCATCGACAAAGGAACTTGGCAGTTTGTTCGGCAAGTCGAAATCCGCCCAGGCTCGAGTACCAATGATGCTTGGTTACAGACATGCGTTAGCCGCGAGGCGCTCATGTTAGGCGTGCCTCAACCTGTATCCTTGCAGCTCGCAAGTCTTGTTCCAGATACCTTTCCAATGGCATGGAAAAAACACGGTGTCGATAGAAATGGCGTCATCAGTGTGCCTATGAATATCGCCGCACTGTCAAGTCAAAATACCCTACTTAAGGCGGCGGTATGAGCGCTTTGAGGATAGATTTCTCTAGCAATTCGTTTGCTAAACAAATGAGTAAAATAAGTGTGCTTAATTTTTGCTTGCTACTGACAGCGATAGTGCTACTAAGCCTTTGTGGGTGGAGGGCATTACTTTTTGTACAGATGCGTCAACATATCACTGAGCAAATTGCTAGCGTTCAATCCCGTATTGATGCGCTTAATAAACAAAGCGTCAGACAAGGTTCAATGCAGTCCCCAATGATTATTTCAACAGAAAAAGCCCATTCCATTAATCAAGTGATCGGCCAACTTAACCTACCTTGGAGCGACTTGCTAGATGCACTAGAGGACGTCAGAGTTAAAGAAGTGGCCTTACTTGATATACAACCGCAGCCACAGAGTCACACAATAAGAATCGTCGCAGAAGCCAAGACCAGTGACGACATGTTTGCTTACGTCGAAAAACTCAGTCGATTAAGTTTTTTTCAATCTGCAACGCTGAGCAAACACGAGGTCAGCGAACAAGATCCAAATAAACCTATTCGTTTTCAGCTCGATGCACAATGGCAGAGAGAGGCGGCACTATGAATTGGCATGTGCATTTACAGCGATGGTCACTTCTTTGGAATTTTGGCTTATATCGTATAGGCAAAATGAATCTGTTCGTTCTCATTACTATTGTTTGCTGCGGTGGCGCTCTGCAGTGGGCAAGCCATGTGGCTCCACAGTTTACGTTCGAAAAAACGTCGGTTTTACGACGTTTGGAAAACGAATTATTAAGTAAGCAAAGCCAGGTGACTAGCATTGTACAAAGGCCCATCGCAGAACAAAATTTAAACAGCTTTGAGGGGGTACTAGGAGAGTCTCAATATCAGGAACAAGATCTCAAAAAAATCCTTGATATTGCCCATAAATCAGACATCGTTTTGCGTATGGGAGAATACACTTGGCTTGAGAATGCAGAAGGAAATTTCGCTGTCTATCGCCTACAATTTCCAGTCAAAGGAACTTATCAAAATTTAAGATTATTCGTGGAAAAAACTTTGTTAGCATTGCCCAATGCCTCGCTGGACGAAATCAACTTTAAACGCGAATCAATTTCACAGACCTTGCTTGAATCACGCATTAAATTTTCTGTTTTTTATCGCAGACGAAATGACAAAGTGCAAGCGACAAATAAGGGTTTTGAATGAACGCACGAAAAATTTTTCTGCTATGTGCTCTCGCACTGGTGACGTGGTTGGCGTTTTTTTCCGACACACCGTCTAGGGACGGCATCGTTGAAGTAGCGACGCGTCAGAGGCTAAAAACAAATAAAGGCAGTGATGGTAACGAGAAAAAAACGTTCGACAATAATCATCCAATCAAGTCAGCACAAGTAAACATAGACCTAATCGTGCCACGAGAACGTCTAATTGGAAGTGATGTAAGTACGGCGAAAAAAAACAAACTGATAGACCTGTTCGTGGTGCAAAGTTGGACCTCACCGCCGCCGGTCGTTAAGCCGCCACCAGTTCAGGTAGCACCAACACTAACACCAATGGCACCACCACTTCCATTTCAATTCATAGGTAAAAAATTTGAGGATGGAATATATGAAGTGTACCTCGCCAGTGGTGATAAAACCTATGTAGTCAGTGTCAATACGGTCATCGACAATCTCTATCATGTGGATGCCATTAAACCTCCCACATTAACGATGACTTACTTACCTTTGAAACAAGCACAAACCATGATGATCGGTGCCAGTGAATAAGATCAATTTGGACATGTACGAATGCTCTTCGCGCGAATCTATAATATGACACAAAAAAATATACCTACTACGTTAAAATTTTTTAAATCTCTGCTCTTGCTGATGATCATCCTTGGATTGACGGCTTGCGCAGCACAGATGGCTTTTCGTGAAGGCAAAGACCTTATTGCGCAAAACAATGTCGAAGAAGGATTGAGCAAACTCAAATTTGCTTCCACTAGCAGTCCAGATAATATCGAGTTTAGAAAAGTGTATTTGCAAGCGCGTGAACAGACGATTTATTCTTTGGTAGAGCAGGCAGAACAGGCTAATGTCGATGGAAAATTTGAGCTCGCAAGAAAACTCTATCAAAAAATAGCACGTATAGAGCCAGGCAATGCGCAAGCAAAAGCTGGCGTAATCAAAGTGGGCGTGGATGAACGCAATGCCACCCTAGTGGGCGAAGCGATAAGCGCAATCGAGAAAAAAGAGTATCCACAAGCGCGACAACTACTCACAGAAATTCTCGCAAATGACAGCTATCATGCCAAAGCAAAACAACTCTTAGCATCCATTGCCGACACCTCATCACATAAACAGCAAGAAGCCAAGCTACAGAATAGCTATAAAAAATCCATCAATATCGAATTTAAAGATGCACCGCTCAAACAGGTTTTTGAAGTCATTTCTCGCAGCTCAGGTTTAAATTTTATATTCGATAAGGATGTCAAGACGGATCAAAGAACCTCCATCTTTCTAAAAAATAGCAGCATCGAATCTGCCATACAATTTGCCCTCATCACCAATCAATTAGGGCAGCAGGTTTTAGATGGAAATACCATCTTGATTTATCCCAATACCGCAGCCAAGCAAAAAGATTATCAAGAAATGATAGTCAGGAGTTTTTATCTGACCAATGCCGACGTGAAGAAGGTAGAGCACACCCTGAAGACCATAGTCAAAACGCGTGATATCGTCATCGACGAAAAACTCAATATGCTCATCATGCGCGACACTCCAGAAGCGATACGTATGGCAGAAAAATTAGTCGCCTTACACGACATAGCGGAGCCGGAAGTCATGCTAGAGGTTGAAATATTAGAGGTAAAACGAACCAGACTATTAGACTTAGGTATCCAATGGCCGAATAGCCTTAGCCTCACACCACTGACAGGTGTACAAGGTGCTAGTTTGACGTTGCAAAACTTGCGCAACAATATCAATAGTTCGACCTTGGGTGCGGCCATTGGTCCAGCTAGTATCAAAGCACGCAAAGAAGATGGTGACACCAATCTACTAGCCAATCCACGTATCCGCGCTCAAAATCACGAAAAGGCCCATGTCCTCATCGGCGAACGTGTACCTAATATCACCACCACCTCAACCTCAACCGGCTTTGTCTCAGAATCGATCAACTATATTGAAGTAGGCTTAAAGCTAGATGTAGAACCCACCGTCTACTTAGACAATGACGTAGGGATTAAAGTCGCCCTAGAGGTCAGCAGTATCACCAATCAAACTAAGACGCAATCTGGCTCAGTGGCCTACCAAATAGGGACACGCAACGCTAGCACCGTATTGCGACTTAAAAACGGTGAGACGCAAATTCTCGCAGGGCTCATCAACGATGAAGAGCGCCAGTCCGCCAGCAAAATTCCAGGCCTAGGTGAGTTGCCGTTAATTGGTCGATTATTTGGTAGCAATGTTAACGATAATCAAAAGACCGAAATCATTCTTTCCATCACTCCGCATTTGATTCGCAATATTCAAGTGCCAGACAGTAGCGCAACAAGTTTTTCATCCGGCACCGAAAGCAATCTTAGAATCCGAGGCGATCAAACCGAGTTATCCAACTATACCAGTAAATTAGGCACGTCTACTGTAGCCGACATACCCAAATCAGATAAAGCGGGAATGGGGGCAAGTACCCCCAACGTCAATGGCACTGGGAGCGGCGCGGTGGGTAATGGCGCAGGGGTAGTGAATAACGTAGTAGGTGCGCCACAACTACAATGGCAAGGGCCGAGGCAAGTCAAAATCGGTGAGACCTTTTCTCTACAGCTCATTACCCAATCGGATCAACCCGTTACCAGTATGCCCATGAAGCTAGGGTTTAATCCACAAGTGTTACAAGTAGTTAATGTCAATGAAGGAATATTTTTGAAACAGGGCGGAGCACAGACCACTTTTGTGCAGCAGGTCGATCCCAAAGGCATTATTTCGATCAGCAATTCCCGCGCCTTGGGCGGTGCCTCTAGCCCCGGCGGCTATGTCACACTAGTGTTGCGTGCCTTGGCGCCGATCGAGTCCACGCCGATACAAATGCTATCAATTGATGCGCTTGGTATGGCGGGACGACCCTTGGCGGCTCCACAAGTGCAAGCCATCACAATAGAAATACAGCCATAATGCGAAGTAAAAAAGGATTTACCTTAATCGAATTATTGATCACGCTAGCGATCATGGGATTGCTAGCGACGGTCACCGTACCGCTAGCTCAACTGCATACCCAACGCAAGAACGAGCAAATTTTACGCAGTGCATTAAAAGAAATCAGAACCGCCATCGATCAATATAAACGTGCTAGTGACGAGGGTAGGATACCTCGCAATATCGGCGCTAGTGGGTATCCGCCCAACCTCAACATTTTAGTCGAAGGCGTACTAGATCAACGCAGCCCCGTTCGTCTCAAGCTATTTTTTTTAAGGCGACTCCCGCGTGACCCTTTTAACTCAGACGGCAGCATAAGCGACGAGGCAACTTGGGGCAAACGTGCTTACGCCAGTGAAGCCGACAATCCCAAAGAGGGCAGTGATGTTTATGATGTCTACACGACTAATACCAATGTGGGATTAAATGGAATAGCCTATCGTAGGTGGTAAATAATGTAGTGAGGAAAAGCCAAGCACCTTTCGCCGCCTGCTAACGTTGAGTTCGCGAACGAAAGTCCAGCAAAACTAACACTCAACGAATTCGTTTAGCTAGAATTGAACAAAAATTGAACAAATAATGCGACCAAGTATTCAACATAAAAATCTAGGCTTCACCTTAATCGAGTTACTGGTCGTTCTCGCCATCGTCGCTCTGTTAACCACCATAACCCTACCACGCTACTTTCAAAGCATAGACAAGGGCAAAGAAGCGGTACTAGCAGAAAATCTACGCATCACCAGAGAATGCATAGACAAATTTGTCGGTGATACAGGGCGCTATCCGGAATCGCTAGAGGAGTTGGTAGAAAAAAAATATCTTAAGCAAGTCCCAATAGACCCCATCACAGAAAGCGCGACAACATGGCTACTAGTAGCACCAGATGAGGGTAAAGCAGGAATGGTTTTTGACCTACACAGCGGTGCACCGGGTAACAAAAGCGATGGCACTCCATTTTCAGCGCTGTAGTGCTCGTTCTTTCCCGCGTGCCCTTAACGAAAATTCAGAGCAGCAATCCGTACAGTATCAATTTATGTGTTAAATTTAATTGTATTTGCGAAGTTAAAATAAGTCATCAAAAACCTCATCAATAGAATGCATCACCCTAAACCTTCTGAAGGCCTAGCCTACCTAAGCCTGCTCATCGTCGTCGCCTTACTCGCCATCACCGCTGCCGCCACATTGCAGTTAGGTGTGGCCATCCAAAAACGAGAAGCGGAAGAAGAATTGCTATGGATAGGGCAACAATTTAGAGACGCCCTAGTTAGCTACGCTAACGCCACACCACCTGGTGCTAATCGTCATCCAGCATCCCTACAAGATCTATTAAAAGATTCGCGATCAGTCATAGTGCGTCGTCACTTGCGCAAGATATTTGTCGATCCCATGACACGACAAGCCGACTGGGGCTTAGTGTTCGGAGTAGGTCAGAGCGGTATCGTGGGGGTACATAGTTTATCGGACGAGGTGCCAATTAAGCGGGCGAATTTTCCTGAGGCTTTGCATAATCTAGAGAATCAAGAGAAATATCGGTCTTGGACTTTCTCTGTCGAATAGTAATTGTAAAAATATTTTTTTGTTGAAAAACATAAATGTACAACAATTTATATGCTATTATTTTAATCATTAAGTTTTAGTAATGAATGTCGCAATATATATCGAATATTTAAATTTCACTTTGTTAGCTAAATAATTTTTAAAGTGACACAAAAAGACCTACACGAGGACCTGATTAAAAAAGTTTGCAAACAGTATGAGGTCCCGGAGAGCGAACTTGGCGAGGTGGGCGGCACTCATATTTATCTGAAGCATGCAGCACGATTGCATGGCTCGCTGAAAAGAGTCGGCAAGTAAGCTTGACGCAAGTTAGTGAGCGACTGCAGGGCGACATCTCAACCTTGAGTCGAGGTGAAAAAAATATCGAAAAACGAATGAAGGCATCGCCAGAGTTATATGATTGGTTGGATGGAGTAATTTAAGATCTTATGCAGAGATGCAAACCTGATCACTTTATTTT
>JAIELM010000411.1 GCA_019752975.1 Undibacterium sp.
ACCCGAGGCAATGAATAATATATGATCGGTTTTGATCATGCCAAACTTGGTGTTAACCGTTGTACCTTCGACTAAAGGAAGCAGATCACGTTGCACACCAGCGCGTGACACCTCAGCGCCACCGCTTTCTGAGCGTGAGGCGATCTTATCGATTTCATCTAGAAAAACGATACCATTTTGCTCTACATTGGTAATCGCTTCTTGCCTGAGGTCGTCTTCGTTGACTAGCTTGGCAGCTTCTTCTTCGATAAGAATTTTTAGCGCATCTTTGATCTTGAGTTTGCGGGTTTTTTTGCGTCCACTTTGGGCACCAGAAAACATCGATTTGATTTGCTCGGTCATTTCTTCCATGCCCGGTGGTGCCATAATTTCCATTTGCGGTGCGGCATCTTGCACTTCAATGTCGATTTCTTTATCGTCTAAGCTTCCTTCGCGAAGGCGCTTTCTAAAGGTTTGACGGGTCGGATTATCACTAGTGCTAGCAGGTTTTTCGTTCAGATCATCCGATGCCAAGTTGTGATCCATGTGTTCATGACGAGCTACTGGCAGTAGCGTATCAAGGATGCGATCTTCAGCAGCGTCTTCAGCCCGTCCACGCACTTTACGCATCGCGGATTCACGAGTTTGCTTGATACCTATATCTACTAAGTCGCGGATAATGGTGTCCACATCCCGACCTACATAACCGACTTCGGTAAATTTAGTCGCTTCAATTTTGATAAATGGCGCGTCGGCTAATTTGGCAAGGCGACGGGCGATTTCGGTTTTACCAACGCCGGTTGGCCCTATCATAAGAATATTTTTTGGTGTTATCTCATGACGTAAAGGTTCGGCCACTTGTTGTCTACGCCAGCGGTTGCGCAAGGCTATCGCGACCGCGCGCTTGGCCTTGTCTTGACCAACGACATGTTTGTCTAATTCAGAGACGATTTCTTGTGGGGTCATGTTCATCATTCTAATGTTTCTATCGTATGAGAGAGATTGGTGTAGATGCAGAGTTCTCCTGCGATGGTCAGTGATTTTTTGACGATTTCTATGGGTGATAGCTCGGTATTTTCAAATAGCGCAATAGCTGCAGATTGAGCAAAGGTACCGCCCGAACCGATGGCTCCTATGCCATTATTGGGCTCCAAGACATCGCCATTACCGGTAATTACCAAGGTGGCGTCTTTGTCCGCCACCAGCAGCATCGCTTCTAGTCGACGCAACATGCGATCTGTTCGCCAATCTTTAGCCAGTTCGACTGAGGCACGCATGAGATGCCCCTGATGCTTTTCCAGCTTGGACTCAAAACGCTCTATCAGTGTGAAGGCATCGGCAGTACCGCCAGCAAAGCCTGCTAGGACTTTATTGTGGTACAGCTTGCGCACTTTTCGTGCGGTGCCCTTCATGACAATATTACCTAAGGTGACTTGCCCATCACCACCTAGAGCCACGATGTTGCCGCGTCGAACGGTCAAGATGGTGGTACCGTGAAATTGTTCCATATAGTTCCTTTTGCTTACTTAGGTAAAGGAAATGGGGATTTTATTGCCGATTACAAGGCGAACTTGAACGGGTATTAGGACTGCTTGCGCGGGAATATGGCGGCGACGTTTTTCAAACCCATGGCATTGAACAAGTGCATAACCAGGTAATTGACATGATGAAACTGGATCGCCTTACCTAAACCATTCGAAATCGGTACTAGGCCATTAAGTAGTTGCGCCGAGGCGGAAAATTCGACTCTCTCCAACGCGGAGCAATCAAGCATGAGACTGTCATGCGCCTCAGCAAAGGTGGTGATATCTTCTAGCAACAACTCGGTCTTTCCCTCGATCACTTTTGGCATCAAGAAATACGATGAAGTTTCTGTGCTTCTCAGCAGGCCTTCGAATTGATTTGCAGTGGCAGCAGTGGTGACCTTATTGGCAGGCACCTCATACGCCGGTGGCGAAACTTCAAAAGTGATGCAATAGTCTATGCTGGTCTCTTCAAAATTTTCTTTTAGCTGCAATAGTTGTAAAACCTCAAGTAGAAGTAACCAAGGTGCCTCGGTTTCATCCCGTCTACCAACTTGAATTATGCCTCTGATTTGTTCGGTCAAATTTTGTGCTGCCACTAAGATGAGGTCATGTTTGGTTTTTTTCAGGCCCCGTATGGCGCGTAACAACAAGCCACAACCAACGGGATCAACCGCCTTCACTCGAGCAAAGTCGAGTTGCAATACCTTATTGTTCTCACTCAAGACCGTCATTTTTTGCAATAATTTGACAATATCACCATCTAATTTGCTAGGGAAGGTCAAACACGGTGTACTCGCGCTCACGCCCGGCCCTTCGTGCGCGCCGGTATGGATTTCGGAATTGCGCCACACTGGAGGTGAAGTCTCATATTTTCCAGCGTAATCTAAGGAGAGGCTTTCAAAGGCATACTGATTTTGCTCAATTTGATATAAATCAAATAACATAAACCATGCGGATTGAGCTGCTGCTCCTAGCGTATCTGTGTCAATAGCACTTCTCAGCATATGTTCCGCTACCTTGCTTTGTCCGGTAGCGAATAGGATCGCGGCTTCTTCTAACAGGGGAACTGATTCCGATTGTGAGACTGGGCTAACATGGAACTCCGTATGTCCCAACAGCAACTCGGTGGTCGGTACATTCAGTGCAATCGTGCTTTGAAAATCAGTCGCAACAAAATCGGTATGGAATTGATTGGCTTGAGTCCGTTTCAGCGGTCCTCCGCTGGTATTTTTTGCCGAGCCTGGTTTGGGTCTCCCCATATCACGCGACATCTCAAATTCTATGGCATCAATTTTACGTTCAGTGGCACGGGCAATATGTTTTTTTTCAGTCAGTGATTGCTGCAGCGCTTCGTCATCTTGCACGGAAGCATCGCTTTGTTTTTTTTCTGAGGTTTTTTTGGGCGCGACCTTACCTGGGCTAGCTGGCTGACCCGCAGGAGGCTTCTTTCCGAAAAGTTTAAATATCCCCACAACAATCCAATTTGAATGAAAACTAGTCCCTTAAACCGAGATGTCCCATTAGGGTTAGCGATGATGACGGATGAGTTTGCGAGGCAGTCTTGGGTGATATTATTTCCTAATAGCAAGCCATGGAAAAATATAATCACGCGAAAATGACCGCAAAATCGCCGTCAGCGCTCAAAAAGCAGCAAAGGTGCACCTAATGGAAAATCTCGGTTAAAGCAAGCTTACCTTAAATGAACAAACACTATACCGGAGTATAGACGGAAATGGCCGAATCTGGCTCATTTAAGGTCTAATGAATTTGTTACATCACGTTAAAAAATTACCAAATGACGATGCAGCAACTTAATCGACCTGCCATAAAATTGTTTTCAGTAAAACACTCCTTTAGTACCAATACTCGATCAGTTAATTCCAATTCTCTGCAACAACAAAAATGTTCGGCAGTTTTGCGCAAATCTCATTTAAAAACTCAGTCGCAATCCGGCTACCAATCCACGTTTCGCTTGCGGCACAGTCTCCTTCAACAGTGAAGTTGCTAAGCGTATATCTTGATTTAAGAGATTCTTAATCTGCGCAAACCAAGTCACTTGCGTATTAAGGTAGGGATAAGTATAACTTACATTAAGATCCACTTTGGTAAATGCGGGTGTTACAAAAGTTTCTGAAGCCGCCAAACGATCTTGTCTCAATGCGTGAATCACGCTAATCGTATTGCGCCATCCAGCCTGTCTATATCCTAACTCTACGCCCACCCGACTGGCTGGCTGTAAAGGAAGATTCCCCTGCTGGTTGAGTTTGGCATGCGAGACATCGGCAAAGGCGCGTGCAGAAAAACCTTCGGCATGTTGGTTATAACTGAGTTCCGCTTCACCACCATGGATAGTTGCCGCCGCTTGCTTCCATAAGCGTTTTGCAAATTCGCCATCAACCTCATTCTCACCTTCAGCATTGACCTTGTGTCCGTCTAATTCTCCATACACATAGTTATCGACCTGATTCAGGAAAACATTCAATTTCCATTGTAGTTTACCCGAAGTTTTCTGTGCCGAAAATTCCCAATTTTTTGAATTTTCTGTCTTCAGGTTACGGCTGCCGACGTCAAAAGTCGCACTCGATTCATGCGGGCCATTGGCATACAATTCTTCGGTCGCGGGTGCTCTTTTCGCTAACGAGAAACTAGAAAGTAAAGCGTATCCTTCACCGAGTTGCCACATCCCGCCAAGTGAGGCAGAGAACAAATCAAATTGTCTACGTGGTAGCGCAAATTGGGCTTGAGGCTCACGGCTCACGGTCTCAAAACGCGCACCAGTGCTAGCGATGACGCTGCCAAAGGTTTTTTGCTCAAGTGCGAAAATCGCATTTGAAACACTGGATGTAGTCGGTACAGTATCGGCTCTTCCTGTGCTCGCTGCTAGTGCGGAAAATTGAGAAGTCTCCGTTTGCACTCCCATACTTCCTTCCCAACCATAAAAATTACCATGCGAGAATGTCAAACGCGTCTCAAAGGCGCGATTGTTAAATATTGTGGAAGGGGTCCCGTCTTGCTGCTTCTCGGTATGCCGATACTGCGTGGAGCCGAGTTTAAATTTGATGGCATCAAACATCAATAACGACTGATAAATAGCGCCATCTAGGTCATAGCGTGTTTGCTGCATATCGATAAAGGACTTTTCTTCAGTCGGTATTCCATAGCGATCGCGCATATGCTGCACTGAAACCCCCACATGCCCCCAAGACTGAATCAAAGAGCTACCCACACCTAGACTATCTTCTCGGGTAAAACTACTGGCCAATTGACCCATCATTCCTAGCTTGCTACCAGCAGCGGCGTAACCGGGGATTTTATAATCGTCGGTTTTTCTAGTGTTGCCATCTAGATGCCATGCAATATCACTACTTGAACCATCGAGAAAGAAGCTACTGCTTTTTTCAGCATTCACTGAGCCATATTTGACTTCCGTTTCGCCATTGACTTGTTTGCTCAAGACACTAGGAATCCGTCCATCCACCACATTAACTAGGCCACCAATCGCTCCACTGCCGTAGAGTAGCGCGGCTGGCCCACGTAAAATTTCGATTTGCTGCGCACTAGCGCTATCGCTTGCGACTGCGTGATCATTAGAGAGACTAGAAACGTCAGCGACATTCATGCCATTTTGCAGTATTTTTACCCTTGCGCCCTCTAGTCCACGAATAATCGGACGCGATGCCCCTGCACCAAAACCTGAAGCAGAAACGCCCAACTCACTGCCTAAGGTTTCCCCCAATGATGAGCCCACTTTAGAACGTAATTCGGAACCAGACAATACCTTCGCTGGACTGAGAATTTGCATACTCTCTTCTTTGCCCAAGGGATTAGCCGAGACAACAACGCGCGTATCTTGTGCATGCGCGGAAAAACAAAGTGGAGTAAAAGCGGAAAATATCGCCAGACTTAAAACGGAGTGCTTGTAAATCATATAAATCCTAAAAAAGAAATGTAAACCAGTACGTAATGGTCTGGTTCAATCAATTGGCTTACCAATCGGTCTGTTAATATTTCTCTTTTAAACGGGCGGAGCGCGTGCTCGAAAGGCGTGAAGAACTAGACGATATTTGAACTCTGGTAGCGGCGAGACTAACTTCGTTCCCTTGGTGAATTGAACTAAATCAAGTACCAGTAAATAGCTTAAACCATCACCATTTAGCGCCGCGTCAAACAGCGAACATTCGTGCATTGCGCCATTGGCGTTGGTGATTTTTTTGAGACTGACTTGCCCCGTTTGATCACTCGCCAACACCAAAATTTCGCCATTTTGCGAACTAAGGTGGACAAGTTTATGTTGGTAGCCCATCCATTGAGCAAAAACCAAGACGCACGCCATCAGCCATAGCAATACTGTGGCTCTATTACGGCGTGCTGGTGTGGCAATGCTCAACATAGTCAAATTGAAGGCTTTAAGAGGTGCTGCCCGATTGGACAGCACACGCGACGATAAGTTGCATTGAACCCAGATTTAGCATTGCTAGGCTGGGCATCAACAATTAGTCACCGTACAATTTTTGCTTGAGCTCACGGCGCTGTTGGGCTTCTAATGAAAGCGTCGCGGTTGGTCGAGCTAACAAACGCGGTATGCCGATAGGCTCGCCGGTCTCTTCGCACCAACCATAGTCACCACCGTCAATGGCAGAAATGGACTGTTGAACCTTACGTAGTAATTTTCTCTCGCGATCGCGAGTTCTTAGTTCTAGTGAATGCTCTTCTTCTATTGTGGCTCTATCCGCAGGATCTGGCACTAAGACCGTTTCCCGCAGATGTTCGGTGGTCTCGTCCGCGTTTTTCAACAAATCTTTTTCGAGTTGTTGCAAACGCACTTTGAAGAAGGCCAGCTGGGCTTCATTCATGTAATCTGCCTCACCCATCTTGAGAATTTCTTCCTCGGTGAGCAGGGCTAAGGGTGCAACTGGTGCACTGACTGGTGTAGTCGATTTAGGTGATTTAGTTGCCACTGCGCTTACTTTCAATACTACCGGTTAATCTACACAAGCACCTACGGTAATCATACTAATAGATAATTGTAGGTTACTTCCCCTAAAGAACAAGTCTTAAATTATAAGATTTTCACAAACAGTCTTCTAGGTGTAAAACCTAAAATAATTTAATTGGGCGCTAGTTTATACCAAACATTGATCTAAGCCTTGAATAAAAATCTCTTTCGGTAAATTTTTACCAATAAATACCATTTTGCTCTCCTTTAATTCTTCGTCGTCCCACTTTGCACCTATGTCGGTTCCCATGATTTGATGCACACCTTGAAAAATTACTTTACGATCAGCGTGTTCCATAAACAACACTCCTTTATAACGCAACATGCGTGGCCCATACACTTGAACTAAACCACCTAAAAAATAATCCAGCTTTTCGGTATTAAAAGCACGCTGACTTTTATACACAAAGGCAGCGATATCGTCGCTATGATGGGCATGATGATGATTGTGCTGAGTGTCATAGTGGTGATGCGCTTGATCAGTGCAATTTTCTGCACACGCTGCGTGCTCATGCTCATCGTCATGTCCATGCTCATCATCATGTTCATGCTCGTGGTCATGTTCGGCCTGTTCCTGTAAAAACTCAGGATCAAGTTCTAACTTCGCATTGAGATTAAAACCTTTTAAATTGAGCACCTCAGTCAAGGCAATTTTGCCAAAATCGGCGATAGCAATCGACGCTCGTGGATTTATCCGCACTAATCTGGACTTGAGTTGCTGCAATTGTTCCGATGAGACCAAATCAGTTTTGGACAACAGGATTTTATCGGCAAACCCAACTTGCCTTTGCGCCTCTTCATGTTCATCCAATTGTTGCATGGCATGGCGCCCATCAACCACGGTCACTACCGCATCAAGCATATAGTGCAAACCCACTTCTTCATCGACAAAAAACGTCTGTGCAACGGGACCAGGATTGGCCAAGCCTGTAGTCTCAATCACCACATAGTCAAATTCTAAACTGCCCGCAGTTTTCCTTTGCATCAAAGTGGTCAAAGCAACGATCAAATCACCGCGCACCGTACAGCAGATACAGCCATTATTCATTTCTATGATTTGTTCATTACTGTCTTGCACGAGAATTTCATTATCAATATTCTCTTGACCGAATTCATTCTCTATCACCGCTATTTTCAAACCGTGTGGTTCGCGCAAAATGCGATTCAATAGCGTGGTCTTGCCGGCGCCTAAAAAGCCCGTCAATATGGTGGTAGGAATTAGGTTCATCGTTCTCATCATATTCATCGATCTACTAATTATTTATTGAAAAATTAAAAGCGCCAACACTAGCGCAAAGCGTTTCTTTAGCTTCATCCGTATTGCTTAGCAAAATCTTCAAACTCCGCTACCATCAACGCCTCACTATATAGGAATCCTTGGTAGGTACGACATCCCAGCTGAGCTAAATGGGCTTGTTGTGCTGCGGTTTCCACCCCTCCAGCGAGGGTCGATATATGTAAACTTTCTGCAAGGGCAATCACCATTTTACAGATCGCCGCACTATTAGGATCAGTGAGAACTTCACGAACAAAGCTACGATCTATTTTGAGCTGATCGATCGGCAGGCGTTTAAGATGAGGCAAAGTGGAGCTGCCAGTACCAAAATTATCAAGCGAAAAGCGAATACCACGATCTTTAAGTATCATCATTTTCGCAATCGCATCATCAATATTGGTATGAGAAAATCCTTCAGTGATTTCTAATCTGAGGAGGTGTGGATTGGCTCCGGTTAGCTCTAAGATCGCCAAAACTTGTTCTAC
>JAIELM010000016.1 GCA_019752975.1 Undibacterium sp.
TGATATTGCCACCAATGTTGATGGATGCTTGTGCCCCTGGCGTCTGTACGAAAGTGGTGTTGCCTACTACGGGTGACTTCGTTGATCCACATAAAGCGATAAGTTTTGCTGCGTTAGCGCCAGTCGTACGTCCTACACTTTGCGTTGTACATGGGTCAAAGAAGCTATGAGCGCTACCACCACCGTCAAACAGCTCGCCGAAGGTGTGTGCGCGAACTGAATGTTGATATGAGCCGCGGGCGCGGAAATCTTGGTTTGGTTGCCAATCTAAGTTGAGTGCATAGGCATTGGCTGATGTGGTTGGGGTTTCTAGCTTATTCTGGATATCTTTTGCTTGGCTGCGTGTGTTTCGATAAGCGATGCTCAAGTTGGCTGATTTTGCCCAAGCTTGATTTTTAGCCAGTGGTACAGATAATTCGCCGAAATAATCATCAAACGTATTTTTTGCATTTGATGGGTTCTGTGTATTGAAGCCAAATATTGGGCCAGACGCCGAGCCCGGATCTAAGGTGTATTCGAAGCGACGAGACTCCATACCTAGTACTGCACCTAATGCACCAGCACTGGTTTCCATAATGTCGCCACTGACAAAGAATTGCCCGACGGTTTGTCTAAATACTCGGTTTAGTGAGGTTGCAACCTGTAAATATGTTGCACATTCCGCTGAAAGTGTTTGCCGTCCAAATGGATTGATACCACCAGCACATTTACTTGCGCCACCGTCTGGTGCCGCCATCGCTTCGGCAAGTTTGTTGCCGTTAATATTTCCCAATTGTAGTTGATCTATCTTGGTACGACCTTCAGACATAGATCCCTCCCATGTCCATCCGGTATTAAAAATATCCCCCTTTGCTCCAATGAGATATTGGGTAACTTCGTTAGAATAGTCACTTTGGCGTAAGCCTGCCGCGACGGTACGCCAAGTAAGATTAAATGGTTCAGTTGCTCCAGAGCCAACTAAATTAGGATCATCGCCAGTACGAGAGGCTAGCAATTTGGCGAGATCCTTAGGAATAAATGGGTTAGTGACTGGAACGATGAGTGCCCCATTCGGCTTTTTACCAGGTACGATGTAGGCGCTGGTAATCTGGGAGGCGGTTACAGGATCGCCGGGAGCACGATAGCCTATGGCGGCGGTAATCGGTGTTGGTGCGAGCGCGGTTGAGGAGCTATAACGGGTATTGGATATACGAGTGAAGAACTCTACCCCATTGCTAAGCTTATAGTCGGCCTTGGCCATCATTGAGCGACGTTCAACTGGAAGAACCAGTAAGTTGACGGGGTCGAAGTTATAGCTATAAAAATCTGGAAAAAACCGTGTGTTGACACCTTGATCAATGGGATATTTAAAGTTCGCAGCGTCTAGTGGAGAGTTAAATTTACCCGGATAAAATAGACTGCCGTCACTGTTAAATGATTGTGGGTCGGTACGTGGTATCTGTGCTCCGGTATAGCCGTAACTAGCATATAGCGCATCCACAGCAGCTTGCGATGGAGAATTTGAGCCTCCAGCGTAGCGTCCTTCTGGCCATGCTGTGGTGGTTGAGGTGGCGAGTCCTGAAACTTCTCGTTTTGCCTTAGTGAGTGGATCGCGTTTGGCAAATTCAAAGCCGATGACGGCATTTCCCTTATTGTCCGCAAAGTTTCCGCCGATAACCCCTTGCACACTTTTTTCCTTGGCATCATGTTCTTTGGCCGACTGAGAACCGCCTAGGCGTATGTCAACGCCTTGGAAGCGTTTTTTTAGTTTGATGTTGACCACACCTGCGACCGCGTCGGCACCATAGACCGCGGCAGCACCGCCGGAAATGATTTCTATGCTCTCGATCAATGCCATAGGAATGGTATTTAGATCAATAGTCTGATTCGAAGCTGACACCATGGGGCGACGACCATCGATGAGTACTAGGTTGCGGTTATTGCCTAGACCACGCATGTCTATACTAGCTTGACCACCATTTCCAGGATTGTTAGAGGTCGAAGTACCTGCGGGATTGATTTGCGGTAGGGTGTTTAAGAAGGACTCTAGGGTGATATCTTGATTGGCTTGAATTTCTGCGGCGGTCACCGTTACCATCGGGCTAGAGGACTGTAAATCAAATTTTTTGAGACGACTACCAGTGATTTCAACGCGCTGTGGGGTGGTTTCGCTTGATTGTTGTGCGCTGGAGGGCAGTGAAATTATTCCTATTCCAGCGAAAACGGTACCTGTATATATCATTCGCATGGCGCGCGATAGTGGCTTCTCTATCATTTAATGCTCCTAGGTAAGAAAACAAAAAATCTGGGTTTTTTTATTTGAAGTAATCCTTGGGGGTGTACATGGTTCCGCGCTGCGACCATTTGTAGGGTTGAATTGCACTAGTGCGATTTTTGCTGTATGCCAAATAGTCGCCTAATAATGAGACCATTTTCCTGCGCTGTGCGTCAAGGTAAGTTCTATGTTTGTGTTTTGAATGCCACACTTTTTTATATCGTTTTTTTGGAATTTGGTGTTACAACTTTTGAAGTGTTGTCGTTACATAATCTGTGGTAATGGCAATGAAGTGTTATGCTTAATGTTTTATCTTTTTAGGGGCGAGCGTGAATGATTTTTTACTTTTAGGGCTTGCTGCTTTTTTTGCTGGGTTTGTTGATGCGATCGTAGGTGGTGGCGGTTTGATCCAACTGCCGGCTTTGTTTTCCGTGTTTGGAACTGCGGTACCGGCTAGTCTGTTGGGCACGGGTAAGTTGGCGGGTATATGGGGTACTTCGGCGGCGGCATTGAATTATGTGCGTTCGGTTAGGCTGAATTGGCAAGTGATTTTACCGGCAGCGGTACTGGCTTTTCTTTTTTCTTTTGCGGGGGCGGTGACGGTGACCCATATTCCACCGACTTATTTACGCAAAGGACTTCCTTTTATTCTTGCGGCTATTGCTGTGTACACCTTTTGGAAGAAAGATTTGGGTGCACACTTCACACCACTGTATTCCGGTCGGCAAGAGGTTTTTGTGGCAATGGCAGTTGCTGCAGGAATAGGTTTTTATGATGGGTTTTTTGGGCCAGGGACGGGGAGTTTTTTTATTTTTATTTTTGTGAGGACATTCGGATATGATTTCCTAAGGGCATCAGCTTCTGCTAAAGTCCTGAATGTAGCTTGTAATGCTGCCGCGCTGTTGTGGTTCGGTTTTAGTGGCAATGTGATGTGGAGCTTAGGCTTTGGTATGGCCGTGTGTGGGGTTGCTGGGTCAGTGGCGGGTAGTCATCTGGCGATTAAACATGGGAGCGGGTTTGTTCGGCACTTGTTTTTGTTGGTGGTGTCCGCATTGGTGCTAAAGACGACTTATGATGCTTTTATAAGATAGTGGCTAAGTGTTTTTACTTGAATGTTGGAGTGTTTTTATATTGATCGATGTTTGTTTCACGTGAAACGTAATGGGGGGAATCTTGCAAACTCATATTTTCCATCGCACCAAATTGGGCAAGGCGGAGCATAAGCTCGCTTCAGGTGTGCTTACTGAGACCGAGATGGCAGTACTGGCTTCTATCGATGGTGTTATGCGTTATAGTGAGCTAGGTAGGCGCTTTGATGCGCAAGAATTCCCGGTGTTTGAAGCCGCAATCGTGGCTTTGTTAGCGAAGGGAATGATCATCGATAATCAACCCTTAACACAATTTGATGAGAAGTTGAATGCGCCCTCAGATGGTGGTGCAGCGGAGAATGAGTTTTTCTCGTCTTCTCTTGATCCTTTGGAGAGCGGTGCTGGCATTTCAGTGGACACAAGGAAGCAGTCATTACGTGAGCTTGCTCCGGTAGATTTAGATGGTGTCGGTGGAATAGACATATTTCTTGAAATCGGGGAATCCAAAGAATTGGAGCTGGGTGGCAAAGAGAGGAAACGCCCTCTACAAAAGTTGGTGAAAGATCCCGCCAGCCGACTTAAGCGCAAGCGAAGTAAGAAGTCACAGAGTAAGTCTTCGGATGATTGGAAGGCTAAATGGTACATGGGGCTAGTGGCGTTAGGCGTGGTTCTGGCTGTGCTGGCGATTTTTCTTCGCTAATGTTTCACGTGGAACAAACTAGGTAGCGCAGTGCGAGGACAAGTAAACACTAGCTATCGTCACGAAAATCGCTATAATCGTGCCTCGTCCAGAAATCCCCAGAGTCGCTCATGTTTTATCCAAAAGAATTCGATGTCATCGTTGTTGGTGGTGGCCATGCCGGCACCGAGGCCGCCTTGGCCTCTGCTCGTATGGGGCAAGCCACGCTACTATTAACTCACAATATCGAAACCCTAGGCCAGATGTCTTGTAATCCTTCTATAGGCGGCATAGGGAAGGGGCATTTGGTGAAGGAAGTAGATGCGATGGGCGGTGCAATGGCAATCGCCACTGACGAAGCGGGCATACAATTTAGAATTCTAAACTCTTCTAAAGGGCCTGCCGTTCGGGCTACCCGTGCGCAAGCAGATCGCATGCTATATAAACAGGCGATCCGCAGTCGTCTGGAAAATCAAAAAAACCTTTGGATATTCCAACAGGCGGTCGATGACCTGATCTTGGAGGGCGACAGAGTCGTCGGTGCAGTGACGCAAGTCGGGCTCAAATTCACCTCCCGTGCTGTTGTTTTAACGGCGGGAACATTTTTGGATGGCAAAATTCATGTGGGGTTAAATAGCTATTCAGCGGGCAGGGCAGGTGACCCTCCAGCGATTTCGTTATCGTCAAGGCTGAAGGAATTGGCCTTGCCGCAGGGACGTTTGAAGACCGGCACTCCACCAAGGATTGATGGACGTAGTATAGATTTTTCCCAAATGGAAGAGCAGCCAGGTGATATTCATCAATTGCCAGTGTTCTCGGTGATGGGGAATGTGGCCATGCATCCGCGTCAAGTGCCTTGCTGGATCACCCATACCAATGCGCGTACTCACGATATTATTCGCGCTGGTTTAGATCGCAGCCCTATGTACACAGGCGTGATTGAAGGAGTGGGGCCACGTTACTGTCCTTCTATTGAAGATAAAATACATCGCTTCGCGGGGAAAGAATCACATCAAATTTTCTTGGAACCTGAAGGCCTTACTACCAATGAATATTATCCTAATGGCATTTCCACTAGCTTGCCTTTTGATGTTCAGTTGGATTTGGTGCGCTCTATGCGCGGTATGGAAAACGCGTATATTTTGCGCCCCGGTTATGCGATCGAATACGATTACTTTGATCCGCGTGGTTTGAAAACCTCTTTAGAAACCCGACAAATTAAGGGTCTATTTTTTGCCGGTCAAATTAATGGCACCACAGGCTACGAAGAAGCGGCGGCGCAAGGCATGTTGGCGGGGTTAAATGCCGCCTTGCAGACCAGCGGGCGTGACGCTTGGGTGCCACGTAGGGACGAGGCTTATCTTGGTGTTCTGGTCGATGACTTGGTCACCAAGGGTGTGCAAGAACCATATCGTATGTTCACCAGTCGCGCGGAATTTCGTTTAAGTCTGCGAGAAGACAATGCCGATATGCGTTTGACCGAAATCGGTAGACAGTTGGGTTGTGTAGGTGATGCGCAATGGCAAGCTTTTGAAACCAAGCGTGAAGCGGTTTCACGTGAAATGGAAAGGCTAAAATCCACTTGGGTGAGCCCACGCCTAGTTGAGGATGCAGAGGCCGAACGCGTCGTAGGTAAGTCTTTGGAGCGCGAATATTCGCTAGCCGATTTGTTGCGCAGACCGCAGGTGACTTACGATACTTTGATGACTCTGCAAGGCAAAGAAGGACAGAGCTTAGGTGGTAACCCTGTACCTGACCCTATGGTCAAAGAACAAGTCGAAATTCAAATTAAATATTCTGGTTATATCGGCCGCCAAGCTAAGGAAGTCGAACGTCAAGCGCATTTTGAAAACCTTAAAATGCCACAGGCTTTTGATTATTTGGAGGTGAATGGTTTATCCATAGAGGTAAAACAAAAACTCCATGCACAGCGACCAGAAACGCTAGGGCAATGTGGACGAGTTTCAGGTGTTACCCCTGCTGCGCTGTCGCTGCTACTAGTGCATCTCAAGAAGCGTGGTTATCATTCCTTTGCTCAAGTGGAGGCAGAATGAATCAACTGAACACAGACGCGTTGAGTAAGATATTAGCAGACGGCGTTGCCGAATTGGGCCTGCCATTCGGCGATGAAAAAATTGCGCAAATGATGGCTTATTTGAGCTTGTTGATTAAATGGAATTCAGTCTACAATCTGACGGCAATACGAGATCCGCAAGAAATGGTCAAACAACATCTCCTCGATTCGCTATCAGCAGTGCATGCCTTTACCGAAGCAAAAAGTATTCTTGATGTTGGCTCAGGTGGAGGCTTACCTGGCATTATTCTGGCGATTGTGTTTCCTCAGATTAAGGTGGCGATGATTGATACCGTGAGCAAAAAGACAGCGTTTTTGACACAAGTGAAAGCGCAACTGGGTTTGCGCAATGTGACCGTGCATAACGCCAGGGTAGAGTCACTGCAGGTAACAGAGAAATTTGACGTCATTACTTCACGTGCTTTTTCGGAACTGAATAATTTTATCAATTGGTCGCAGCATCTATTGGCTGATGGTGGAAGATTCCTAGCGATGAAAGGCGTGGCTCCTGATCAGGAAATAGAACGTTTGCCTGAAGGATGGATGGTGGAAAGTATCGAGGCCCTGCATGTGCCTGGTTTAGCGGTTGAGCGTCATTTGGTGTGTGTGAAAAAAATTCTCAATTAATAGCAATCAAATAGCAATCACTTAGAAGAGTCTATGGCCAAAATTTTTTGCGTAGCGAATCAAAAAGGTGGTGTCGGCAAGACCACCACCACCGTCAATCTTGCCGCTGGTTTGGCCAAACTCGACCAAAGAGTATTGTTAGTCGATCTCGACCCGCAAGGCAATGCGACCATGGGCGCGGGAGTGAATAAAGCCAAACTCACCTCTTCCGTGTATCAGGTATTACTCGGTATGACCAACGCCCAATCGGCGATAGTACGTTCTGAAGCGGGTCAGTTCGATGTCCTGCCAGCTAACCGAGACCTAGCGGGTGCGGAAGTGGAGATGGTCGAACTGGAAAACCGAGATAAGCGCCTAAGAACCGCTTTAGCAGAAGTGGGCGCTAACTATGACTTCATTTTGATCGACTGCCCACCAGCCTTATCCATGCTTACTTTAAATGGTTTGTGTGCCGCTAATGGCGTGATTATTCCTATGCAATGTGAGTACTACGCATTAGAAGGATTGTCGGATTTAGCTAATACGATTAAGAAGGTCTCCGCCAATCTTAATCCAGACCTCAAAATTGTGGGCTTACTACGGGTGATGTTTGATCCCCGCATGACCCTCTCGCAACAAGTCTCAGAACAATTGGAACAGCATTTTGGCGACAAAGTCTTTAAGACCTTGATTCCACGAAATGTGCGTTTGGCTGAAGCGCCGTCTTACGGTATCCCTGGGGTGGTGTTTGATCCAAGTTCTAAAGGTGCACAAGCGTACATTGCCTTTGGTGCCGAGATGGTGGAAAGAATTAAGTTATTGGAAGCGAAGGCGAAATAAGTATGGCGATTAAAAAACAAAAAGGTTTGGGGCGCGGTTTAGAGGCACTGTTAGATGGCGCTGGGGACTTTACACCAGAAGCCGCACCGACCGTGCTAGGAGCGCCTACCAGCCTTCTGGTGACGCAAATGCAAGCGGGTAAATACCAACCGCGCACTCGTATGGATGAGGGCGCTCTGGCCGAATTGGCCGCGTCGATCAAGGCACAAGGATTGATGCAGCCTATCTTGGTGCGCCCGATAGGGCAAGCCAATGGTCAAACTAAATACGAAATTATTGCGGGCGAGCGTCGTTATCGTGCTTCGCAAATGGCTGGTTTGACCGAAGTACCTGTCTTAGTGAAAGAAGTGGACGATCAAACCGCGGCGGCGATGGCTTTGATTGAAAACATCCAGCGAGAAGACCTCAATCCGCTAGAAGAAGCACAAGGCATCCATAGACTGATTACTGATTTCACTTTTACCCACGAACAAGCGGCCACCGCAGTAGGGCGCTCACGTAGCGCAGTCTCAAATCTGCTGCGCCTCCTCAATTTAGCTCGCCCGGTACAAACCATGCTGATGGCCGGTGACATAGATATGGGGCATGCACGAGCCTTGTTGGCGGTCGATGCGGCTACCCAAATTCAACTTGCCAATCAAGTTGTGTCTAAGCGTATGTCGGTGCGTGAAACGGAAAAACTGGTCAGTAAAACCAGC
>JAIELM010000466.1 GCA_019752975.1 Undibacterium sp.
AATAACTAGCAATATCGACAAAAATTTCATCATTTCCGGCACCTCCCAAGAGCGTATCAGAACCAGCGCCTCCTCTTATTACATCATCACCATCACCACCATCCAAATTACTTCCATCGGAGGACGAGGAGTTCAAAGAATCATTTCCTGCCCCACCGAATAATATATTTTTCCCATTATAATCGCTCAACTGATCGTCGCCTGAACCACCTTCTAGCCTGTCGTCTCCCAACCCGCCATACAAAGTATCATTCCCCGCGCCGCCTTGGAGCAAATCGTTCCCATCACCACCGTCCAAATAATCGGCTCCGTCACCAGACGATTCGTCGCCACCGACTAGAATATCGTCCCCACTCTTTCCCTCCAAACGATCACTACCCCCTTTACCATAAAGGGTGTCATTCATTCTATTACCTATCAAAACATCTACACCATCACCTCCAGTCAGAGTAAAGCCTTTTGGGTCTCCATTGGGATTAATACCGCCAATAAAATTTTCCGCGGTCAACTGATTCGCAACTACCCCAGTAAGGCGAACTATGGTGCGATAAATCGTACTATTTGCGTCATGCATACGTAAAAGTGTATCTGCGCCATCCTGTACAAGACGTAAATTCCCTGATGCTGCAAAAGGGTTGCCAACAAGGTCGTCAAGCAAATTTGATAGGTCGAACAAATCGCCGCCTGCTCCGACCGTAAAGTCACTAATGGTATAGTCAAGATTGGTCGTGCCATAACTACGATCTAAGGTATATGTATCCACGCCAGTGCCGCCAGTAGCGGTGACGGAACCCTTAGTCTCCAAACTAAAATGCACCCTAATGAGATCATTTCCAGCTCCACCATTTACCTTGCCCATCTGTACTTTAGATCCACGCACATTCATGTCTACGGTATCGTTACCCTCACCACCTAAAACAGTGTCGTTTTCAATGGCGCTGAAATAATCATTTCCAGCACCACCATCCATTAAATTATACGTATCCGCTGAATACCACCCCGATTGAAAATTGTCATCACCGTCACCACCACGTAAAACATTACTACCCAATTGATCAGTCAAGTTATCATTACCAGCGCCGCCCTCAAGAATGTCGTCCCCTTCCCCGCCATTCAAATTATCATCCCCAGCATCGCCAAACAATTGATCATTGCCCTTATCACCATAGAGATAATCCGATCCAGCATTACCATGCAAGATATCCTTACCATCGCCCCCATATAAACTATCGCCGCTGTATACTTCATCGCCCCCATTAAGTATGTCATCCCCCCCTAAGCCATACAAGTAATCGCTTCCATCCATACCGCTTAACACATCATTCAAATCACTACCATATAATGTGTCGCTCGACGATGTTCCAGTTAGTTGCACTGCCACTGGGCTATATTCTGTTTGAAAAGACCCAGAATAATAGTTACCCATAAATACACTACCACTAAGGCTTTTAACCAATCCTTCAGACAGCCTGACGGTATAGCTGGTGGCATAATTGAAATCAAGTGAAGGATCAAGCGTCAACACCGCTCCGGAAATACTCACACTTACACTGTTAATACTTTCTTGCAATACAATTAATCCATTATTATCAACTATCGTAATACTACCAGTCCCCTTAACTATCGCCTCACTAAAGGTCAATACGATATTGCTGGCAATTCCAACTCGGCCATGATTATTGTCCGGAGTAATAGTAAGCAATGTTAGATTGGCACTGGTTTGTACTGTGCTTTGTGTTGCGACTGAAGAATAGAACATGGAAATTTTCACAATTAATTTAACGAACGTGCACTCTACCATAGCTGATCACATATACAACGTAGAAAAGTATATTTTTTGAAAATCCCCTTCCCATAAGAAACCTATTCATCTATGCATTTTTTTGCCAGCAGGCGAACCCCTATCCATTACAATACCCACATTATTCTTATCTATTTTATTGTCCAATAAAGCCGCCCCAACATGCCTCACGACTCTCATCAACACGTACAACATCCCCCTCACCAACACGATGGTGCTCATTTGCACGCGCATCGCCATGGCGATGCGGAGCATAAGCATTATTTTGCAGATCGCAAGCAATCGATCTTAATCTGGGCTTTAGGGCTGACATTATTTTTTGCAGCAGTGGAAGTGGTCTTCGGTTTTTGGTCGAATTCATTGGCGCTGATTTCAGACGCTGGCCACATGGTGACTGATTCGGCGGCGCTTGGTTTGGCGCTGCTGGCGCAGCAAATTGCTAAGCGTCCACCGACTGCCAAAAATACATTTGGCTTTGCCCGTGCCGAAGCTTTAGCCGCCTTTGTCAATGGTGTCATCATGCTGGGTATCGTTGCCTGGATTAGTTATGAGGCCGTGCTAAGACTCGCTCACCCGGAGCCAGTTCAAGGCGGCATGGTGATGATAGTAGCGGTGATTGGTTTAGCTATTAACATTATCGTCGCCTGGGTACTCTCACACGATCAGCATAGCCTTAATACTAAGGCAGCGTTAGTGCATGTCATGGGAGATTTATTAGGTTCAGTCGCGGCGATTGCCTCGGGCGCGGTGATTGCCTACACAGGCTGGATGCCTATCGATCCACTGCTCTCTATTCTCGTTTCACTATTAATTTTAAGATCAACTATTGCGGTCATCAGAGACTCTTACCATTTCCTAATGAAAGGAGTGCCGCACCACCTTGATTATCTACAAATTGGAAAAGATCTAGAAGTCATGGTGGGGGTCGCTTCCGTCCACGATTTACATGTATGGGAAATGTCGCCGGGTCAGCCAGCGTTGATTGGGCATTTAGAAATTGACGATCTAATGGAATGGCCAAGGATTTTGGAGAGTATCAAAAAAATGCTACTCGAAAAACACGGGATAGATCACATTACCTTACAGGCCGAAGTGGTACAAGAGGATGACAATTCGTAGGCTGAAAAAACGCAGCGCCTTCGGCCATTTTGCCGACCGAAAACGAAGGACGTTTGAGATTGATTGTACGGAACAAAATAGCGGAAAGGCGCTAGACCTTTCCGCCTTAGGCTTTTACTCGTAATCACTCATAGGAATACAAGCACAGAACAAATTACGGTCACCGTAAACATTGTCTGCACGACCCACTGGTGCCCAATATTTTTGCTTGCGCAAGGCAGCAACTGGGAAGGCAGCAACCTCACGGCTGTAAGCATGATTCCAAGCATCCGCCACCAAGACTTCCGCAGTATGCGGCGCGTTCTTGAGTGGATTATCCTTGGCGTCATATTCACCGCTTGCTACTTTGGCGATTTCTTCACGGATCGCGATCATTGCATCGATAAATCGATCTAACTCTGCTTGAGATTCGCTTTCGGTTGGTTCTATCATCAAGGTACCAGGCACTGGGAAGCTCATAGTCGGCGCATGGAAACCGAAGTCGATCAAGCGCTTAGCCACATCTTCATTGCTAATACCGGTAGCATCGGTCAAAGGACGCAAATCCAAAATACATTCGTGCGCCACTAAGCCATCATGACCGGAATAGAGCACAGGGAAATGCGGAGCTAAACGCTTAGCAATATAGTTCGCTGCAAGAATAGCTGTTTCGGTAGCCGCTTTCAAACCTTCCGCACCCATCATGGCGATGTACATCCATGAGATAGGTAAAATCGAAGCCGAGCCAAACGGAGCAGCAGACACGGCAGAAATACCGTTTTCGCCACGCACATAACCACTAGATTTTTGGTTCGGTAAGAACTGCGCCAAATGCGCGCCGACTGCTACAGGACCAACACCTGGTCCGCCACCGCCATGAGGAATACAGAAAGTTTTGTGTAAGTTTAAATGACTCACGTCACCGCCGAATTTACCGGGCGCTGCCACACCGACCATGGCATTTAAGTTAGCGCCATCGACATACACTTGTCCACCGTGACTATGCACGATTTCACATAGTTGTTGTATGCCTTCTTCAAACACGCCATGGGTAGATGGATAAGTCACCATCACAGCGGCTAAATTAGCACTGTGTTTTTCTGCTTTAGCTTTAAGGTCATTCAAATCCACATTGCCGTTTTCGTCGCAAGCGACCACCACTACATCCAAACCAACCATGCTCGCTGAAGCTGGGTTAGTACCGTGTGCAGAAGATGGAATCAAGACGATATTACGATGGACTTCGCCACGTGAAGCATGGTAAGCCTGAATAATTAAGAGACCAGCATATTCACCTTGAGAGCCAGCATTTGGTTGCAAAGACACTGCATCATAACCAGTGGCTGCACACAACATCGCTTCTAACTGATCGATCATTTCGCGGTAGCCGATGGTTTGATCATTCGGTGCAAAAGGATGAATATTAGAAAATTCTGGCCAAGTAACAGGGATCATTTCTGAAGTCGCGTTGAGCTTCATAGTGCATGAGCCAAGTGGGATCATGGTGCGATCGAGCGCCAAATCTTTATCTGCCAAACTACGCAAGTAACGTAGCATTTCATGCTCAGCGTGATAGCGGTTGAAAGTCGGATGCGTCAAGAATGTCGTGGTGCGAGTCAAGCTGCTTGGATATGCCTCGTTGACACTCGCTTCGATTACTGAAAAATCCAAACTAGCCTGAGTGAAGATCGCCCACAATGTGTCAACGTCGGCACGCGTTGTGGTTTCATCAAAAGACACACCAACTTGGGTCGCATTGATTTGACGTAAATTGTATCCAGCAGCTTGTGCTGCGGCGTGAATCGCAGCAGCATCTGCCACATTGATGGTCAAAGTATCGAAGTAAGTCGCATTCACCAGCTTGACACCAGCCTGCTGTAAGCCCGTTGCAAAAGTCGCTGTTAAACGATGGGTGCGTTGCGCAATTTGACGCAAACCAGCTGGACCGTGGTAAACCGCATACATAGACGCGATCACCGCCAACAACACCTGTGCAGTACAGATATTAGAAGTAGCTTTCTCGCGGCGAATATGTTGTTCCCGTGTTTGCAACGCCAAGCGGTACGCTTTATTGCCCTGCGCATCCACCGTCACACCGACTAAACGGCCGGGCATGCTACGCTTGAACGCATCTTTGGTTCCCATGAAACCCGCGTGCGGGCCACCAAAACCAAGTGGCACACCAAAACGCTGACTATTCCCTACCACCACATCCGCACCCCAAGTACCCGGCGCTTCAATCAAGGTTAAGGCCAACAAATCCGTAGCGACAATCACCATCGCGCCTTTAGCGTGAATCGCGGTCGCAAACTCACGGTAATCGCGAATTGCGCCATCCACGCTTGGGTATTGCAAGAGTACGCCGAAGCAGTCATTTTCTAGTGCTTCATTGCCGGTACTGGTACGCACTTCGATGCCCAAAGGTTTAGCACGTGTCTCGATAATTTCTCTTGTTTGTGGCAATACATCATCCGCGACATAAAACACATTGGAATTCGATTTACCTACACGCTGCACCAAAGTCATGGCCTCTGCCGCGGCAGTGCCTTCATCGAGCATAGAAGCATTAGCGATATCCATCCCAGTCATGTCCATAATGACTTGCTGGAAGTTCAAAATCGCTTCCAAACGACCTTGTGAAATCTCTGGCTGATAAGGCGTATAAGCCGTGTACCAAGCTGGATTTTCAAAAATATTACGTAGAATAACGCCCGGAGTATGGGTGTTGTAATAGCCTTGTCCTATGAAAGACTTCAGGACGATATTTTTGCTCGCTAAAGCTTTTAAAGTCGCTAAGGCTTCCGTTTCAGATTTCGCTTCTGTGAACTGTGCCAAAGGCAAAATTTCTTTGCGGCGGATATTGGCGGGAACGATAGCATCAATCAAAGCGGTGCGATTGGCGTAGCCTAAGGTTTGCAACATGCTCGCTTGTTCGGCTTCAGATGGGCCTATATGTCTCGCGACAAAAGCATCGTGGGCTTCTAATTGAGTAAGGCTTGGTCTAGTTAAATTGGTGGTCATGGTGTGCTAAAAATTCGGAAGTATTGGGTTCTGCCGTCTTTCCCGCGAAGGCGGGAATCCAGTATTCAAAGATGTGTGCAAAACGCACACTCAAGAATGTCAACGACGGATTACGGCTCTGGATTCCCGCTGTCGCGAGAATGACGAAACTAAAAATGATGGCGACGATTAGCCAATATTTTTAGCGTAGTCTTCAGCACTCATTAGCGCATCAACATCTGCTGCATTAACTGGCTTCATCTTAAACAACCAAGCATCAAAAGCATTGGCATTAATAGAATCTGGTGCATCAATCACGGCTTGATTGACCTCTACTACGACACCAGCCACCGGCGCATACACATCGCCCGCTGCTTTCACAGATTCGATCACGCAGCAGTCTTTAGCGGCAGCCAACTCCTGGCCAACTTTAGGCAAATCAACGAAAACGATATCGCCCAAAGCGTCTTGCGCGAAATCAGAAATACCTACGGCGATCGTGCCATCGGCTTCTGTACGTACCCATTCGTGGGAGGCGGTGTATTTACGATCTGCTGGAATTGTCATGGTATTCTCCAAAAAAATTATATGATGAAACTGAAAAAATTTATAACCGCAGAGTGCAGAAAAACAAATACAACTCTGCGCCCTCGTGCCTCTGCCGTTAGTGGTTCATTTGATTTAGACCGCTAAAACTTTACCATTACGCACGAACGGCAATTTGACTACGCTGGCATTCAATTGCTTGTCGCGAATCACAACTTGTACAGTATCGCCAATCGCTACGCCCATAGGCAAACGTGCTAAGGCAATCGCTTCTTGCATACTGGGGCTAAAAGTACCGCTGGTAATTTCACCTTCGCCGTGGGCTGTGATGATTTTTTGATGGGCGCGTAAAATGCCGCCTTTTTCACGCAAAATCAAACCTAAAAATTGCTGCGTTTGGCCTTGTTCTTGAAGCGCTTTTTTGCCGACAAAATCGCGCTCAGCCACCAAGTCAATAGTCCAAGCCAAACCAGCATTTAATGGGTTAACGGTCTCATCCATATCTTGACCATAAAGATTCATTCCTGCTTCTAGGCGCAAGGTATCACGTGCACCCAAACCAGCGGGCTTAACACCAGCGGCAATTAAGGCATTCCAAAAATCAGTAATGCGTTCAGCACTCACTGCGATTTCAAAACCATCTTCACCGGTATAACCAGTGCGCGCCACCATCGCTTCGCCAAAGGCGGTATTGTCAACGATGACCACGTTAAATGGCTTCATTTCGGCGCTGGCCGCTTTAGTTTCTGGCAAAACTTCCCAGACTTTAGCGCGCGCATTTGGGCCTTGCACGGCAATCAGTCCGTAAGCGTTGGCGCCGTCGCGTCTTTGGGTGATGGTAATACCGGCATTGGTCGCGTCATTATGCGCGTTCATCCACGCCACATCTTTTTCAGCAGTACCTGCGTTGACGACTAAACGGAACCAATTTTCGTTGAAAAAATAGATGATCAAATCGTCGACCACGGTACCTTCAGGCTTTAACATACAAGAGTACAAAGCCTTACCTGAGACTTGCAATTTATCGACATTATTAGCCACCAGGCCGCGCAAGAATCCACGGACATTGTCACCTTTGAGATCCACCACACACATGTGCGATACGTCAAACATGCCAACATCGGTGCGAACCGCGTGGTGTTCTTCGATTTGTGAACCGTAATTGACTGGCATGTCCCAACCGCCGAAATCGACCATCTTGGCCCCGGCAGCGCGATGCGCATTATTGAGAGGAGTTACTTGTAGAGTTGATGCAGCTTGCGTCATGTGAGCCTCAGTACCGAATAGACAAATATAGGGGACGATCAAAAACACGCAAAACCATGCGTGATAAAAATCGCTGACCCCTCTGTCCTGGTACCTGAGAGATTACAAGGCAAGCCTCGTCGCACCTTCGGTGGGTAGTTCAGCACTTTCGCTGCTACCGCTCTCCAGAGTTGGGGGAATAAATCCACCCATTTGATCGGTCCTTTTGCCTGAGAGTTTTTGGGTATTAGCCCCTTCGGCGGCAAGCTCATCTAACAATAAGCTGCGCTCTCCCGATCAAGTGCTGCGATTATACAGCGATTGCACAGCGAGGCAAATGCTTGGTGAGCAAAAAACTCAGCATACAAGTAAGAAGATTCTTTACCTTT
>JAIELM010000268.1 GCA_019752975.1 Undibacterium sp.
CCATAGACAAACGAGGAGAAAAAGCCTTGTTCGAATCCATATAATTAAAGAGATTCACCCAATATTCTTTTTTGCCGTAGTAGGAAATCAGTTTTTCTAACGCAGCGATAGAACCTGCTTTATCCGACTTTTGTGCCGCATTAGCATAGGTTTCCAAACTCAGTTGACTTGGTGTACGTCCAGCTTTTTCCGCAGCAGCGATATCGGCTTTGGTCTCTTTTAAAACGCGGCCACCATCTCCACTTTGCGCCATCGCTTGTATCATGTACTGACGCGAAGAACTATCGGATCCACCTTCGCTGAAATAACGCTCATACGCTTTTGCAGCCTTGGCATAATTTCCCGCCCTGAAATATGAGTTTGCCAACACTTGAATCAACTGTAGCTGATCCTTACTAGGTAATTTATTAGCCGACAGAATGACTTCGCCAGAGCGAATCACCAAATCTGTATCATTTGCAGCCGAAGCCACTGCCAGGCGCATGCGTTCCACGGTAAAACTCTCGTGCACGGTTTTGTTAGGGATGCGATCAGTTTCCTGCAATTTTGACAGGGCTTCGCGATATTTCTTCGCTCTAAACATTTCACCTGCTTGTTGCACTAACTTACCCACTTCAGGGCGCAAAGACTCTTCTGCATAGGCGACATTACCGGCAACACCTGTTAATTCTGGAACAGCAGCGCAAGCTAAGGAAGCGATTAAGATCGCCAATGGAGTTAAGCGTAGATGTTTCATTTTGATCTCACAATCAATAAAATGAGTTAAATTCCATATAGGAAAAACAATATTCCATTACAAAAAAAGGCAGGGAAATCCCCGCCCTCTTTCTATTACCTATTTGCGTTCAGTTTGCGTCTAAAGTAGCAACGCAAAACCACTTACTTTGGCATGAACTGCTCATTACCAATAATACCCATCTTGGTGATGCCGCGACTCTGCGCCGCCGCCAAAACGGCTGCCACGTTCTTATAAGGAACCAGCTTATTAGGTTGCAACTGCACTTCAGGTTGGGGATTAGTCGCCGCTGCTGCGACAAAACGCTCTTCCAACTGAGTACGGTTAACAACTTCACCATTCCAAGACATGGTGCCGTCAAAATCCACATCGACTTTGACCACTACCGGAGGTACAGGGTTTGGAGGTGGGTTACCAGTTGGCATGTTCAAATTTACCGCATTATTCGCAATGGGTAAAGTCGTGATAAACATAATAATCAACACCAACATAACGTCAATCATCGGCGTCATGTTCATTTCCATCATCGGTTCTGCATCCCCAGAACCTGAGCTCATATTCATAGACATACGGATCTCCTGTTAGCCTTTTGGTGGTGGTTCAAGTACGAAACCAACCTTTTGGATGCCCGCACGCTGAATTACCAGTATGGTTCTACCCACCGCTTCGTAGCGGGTATTTTGATCACCACGAATATGTACCTCTGGTTGTGGAACTCTCAGTGCCTGTACCGTCATTTTTTCCATCAACTCGTCATCAGACTTCATCGGAGTACGTTGTCCACCAAAGAAGATATCGCCATCCTTGTTGACAGTAATAATGACGTTTTTCGCATCTGGATTATAAGGATCATTCTTTTCAGCTGGAAGCTTTACCTTAGTCAGATTTACAACGTTTGTAGTAATGATAAAGATAATTAAGAGCACCAACATAATATCCACCAGTGGAGTGGTATTAATGGTACTGTTAACTTCGTCTTCACCACTATCATTGCCCAATTGCATTGCCATAATAGGTTCTCTCTGCTTTTTTTGAAGCGCTGCGTACCGTCAAATATTCTTAAGGCACACAGCGATCAAATAATTATTACGTAGGCTAAAACATCAGCCCTAAATTATTTATTGGCAGCAGCTTTGCTCATTGCGCCGGACAATACAACTGAATGCAAATCAGCACCGAAAGCACGAATTTCTTCCATTGCAGACTTATTGCGACGTAGCAAGTAGTTATAACCCAATACCGCAGGAACCGCGACAGCCAAACCGAAGGCCGTCATGATCAAGGCAGAACCAACTGGACCGGCCACTTGATCGATAGATGAGTTACCTGAGCTACCAATTTTAACCAACGCGTTATAAATACCCATAACAGTACCGAACAAACCAATGAACGGTGCAGTGGAGCCGACAGTTGCCAAGAAAGTCAAACCTTCACCCAAACGGCTTTGTACTTTATCTACAGCGCGTTGGATAGACATCGTTACCCATGAGTTCAAATCGATTTGTTCTAACAAAGCGCCTTCATGATGCTGACTAGCACTAACGCCAGACTCAGCGATAAAACGGTAAGGGCTACCTTCTTTCAAGCCAGATACACCAGCGTTGACATTAGCCGCTTTCCAGAATTTACGTGATTCCTTAGCTTGGCCACCCAGCTTAGCCAAATCTATCATCTTGGTAACCAAAATATACCAGCTGAACATCGACATAAAAGCCATGATCGCTAAAGTAACTTTATCAACTAAACCACCTTCAAGAACTAAGTGTTTCAAGCTGTATTGATCTACAGCAGGCGCTTTTGCTTCTGCCTCTGGCAATGAAGCATCAGGCGAGGCAGCTGCAGGAGCTTGTGCTTCTGGAGCGCTAGCTGCGGCAGAAGAAGCTGGGGCTGCGGCTTCTTGAGCAAATACTGGAGCGGTGGTCACTGTGGCTGTTAATGCGAACAAAATCGCTGCCATGAATGTGCTTAATTTAGCGCGAGTTTTCATGTAGATACTTCCTTTTAAAAAATATAATACTTACTTTGGTTGTGAGTAAAACGGGTGGTCTCGGTGTTCTTACTATGTGTTTTTTACTTTTGTTGCTGCATACTTAAATTTCATGTGAAACAGCTATATAACAGCTTAATCCAAACGCCATGTATACACGACTTTTGTCACTGTTTCCTGGGGCTTACCATCGATAGTACCTGGTTTGTTTCTGCACTCACCAGCCATCAATTTCGCTCGCACCGCACTATCTAAGGCTCTAAAGCCACTCGATTTAGTAATTTGTACATTGGTAACCAAACCATCGGCACCTGTCGTCACAGATAACTCGGTATCACCAGTCTCCTCATTGCGCTGTGACGCGCGAGGATATTCTGGCTTACATCCAGCTTGCTGAAAATCAATTCTAGCTGCAACATACGAGGGCCCTGCTGGCGCTTTTGGCGCTTCTGCAACGACCGGGGCTGGTGCCTTCGTAATCACGTTCGTCGGTGGAGCGACGTTCGACACTGCCGAAATTGTGTTGGTTGTAGGCGCTTGTTGTTGTACCTGCACTTCTGGTGGAGGAATAAACGGGGGCGGCGGCGTCACTAACTTAGGTGGCGGCGGTGGCGGCTCATCAGGCGGAGGTGGCGTCTCAACTGGCTTTACCACAGCTTCCATAGGCTTTTGAATAAACTTCACAAGCTTATTACCCAAGCCATTTAACAAAGCCCAGCCTAAAATTATGTGTAATACTACAACCAGACCCAGACCAATAAATTTCTTTCCTGGTTCCTGCTGGCGTCCTGAAAAATCCATACTTGCTCCTCCAATACCACAACATTTTCAATTAGATTCAAATTCTTGAATCTTCATCAGCTAAAAACTTGCTTTTTAAAATTCCAGCGAAAAACAGCGGCTATTTTGACATAAACAAAGCCAACTATGGAAGCGGCATCTATGTTGCTCTGCAACATAAGACTTACGCATTTACCATATCTTGTTTTTACAGCAGTTCAAATTCGTGGATGTCCTACCAACACAGACGAAATAATTCTAACGGGAAATTACCAGCTTGTGTGAATTTATTACTTATCTTTACATGCGCCCTCAACTAGTATTTGCCCTATTTTGCCTCGTCAACTACAATCCCGCTTTATTATTGGATGTAGACCATCCTGTGGGTTGGCAAAGCAGCTCAGGCTAACCAAGAATTGACTAGCAGATAGAGGGTCGAATATGGCACTCACGACGTCTCTATGCTATTCGAACTATTCGATAATGTGTAAGGATTGTAATATCCTGCTATTATCACAATACAGCTTACAAACCTTGAAGCAAGATTGCAAGAAGTTTTACTTAACATTCGGAGTTCACATGGCATTTCTGCAAGGAAAAAAGATCCTCATCACCGGTTTATTGTCCAATCGCTCCATTGCCTATGGCATCGCTCAGGCATGTCATAGAGAAGGCGCCGAATTAGCCTTCACCTATGTCGGTGAACGTTTTAAGGACCGAATTACCGATTTCGCCAAGGAATTTGATAGCCAACTGGTGTTCGACTGCGACGTTAGCTCAGACGAACAAATTGATGCTGTTTTTACCGACCTGGGCAAATCTTGGCCGCAACTAGACGGCCTAGTTCATGCCATTGGTTTTGCACCGCGCGAAGCTATTGCTGGCGATTTTTTAGATGGTTTTTCCCGTGAAGCCTTCAAAGTAGCGCACGACATTTCGTCCTATAGCTTTCCGGCTTTGGCCAAGGCAGCGCTGCCCATGCTAGCTAAGGATTCGGCACTACTCACGCTGACTTACTTGGGCGCGATACGTGCGATCCCATATTACAACACCATGGGTTTGGCTAAAGCTTCGCTGGAAGCCTCTGTGCGGTATTTGGCTGAAAATTTAGGCAAGAAACATATCCGCGTCAACGGCATTTCAGCTGGACCAATTAAGACCCTCGCTGCGAGTGGCATTAAGGATTTTGGTACTTTGTTGGGCTTTGTTGCAGAACATGCACCACTGCGCCGCAATGTCACGATAGAAGAAGTCGGCAATGTTGCGGCATTTTTATTGTCTCCTTTAGCTAGCGGTATTACCGGAGAGATTACCTATGTCGACGGTGGATTCTCGCACGTCATGGGATTGACACCGGATTAAACACCGATAGTAATCGCTACTCTACTAGGCAAACATATTTGGCTAGATATTGGGCTAGAAAATCGCTAGCCCAATTCAAATTCTCTTTCATGCTCACGGTTTTTGGCAGAAATCCAGCGAGACTTTTCAGTAAACAAAAAATCTAAAACTACGACTAGGAACATGGGGAATGAGGGCACTGACGGCATGCTTAACGGCCTAAATAGTCACTCAAAATCACGCATTGACGCGCACAATTTGCGGACTAAATGCCTTCGTTGAAATAGCAATTAAGTCGCCCACTTGTAATTGATCGATCTCCTGTTTTGCCGCAATAATTTCTACAATTTCTTGCCCCACCAAGAGCGTCAAAACACAGATAATTTCTTCCTGTCTGAGCGCTAACACTTGCCCTTGTAAATTCAATTTCCCCTGAGTTTTTTTCTGCAAAAACACTTCACTTGGCGTACCACTGCGGAGCAATTTTCCGCGCTCCAATTCGATCACTTGATCCGCCAGTGCAAACACTTCTGCGAGGTCGTGACTGACCAATACCGTGGTTAATTTTAGCGTTTGATGAAGTTCTTTTAATTGCCGTTGCAGGTAAATGCGCGTGCTTTGATCCAAGCCGGAAAGAGGCTCATCTAAGAGTAACAACTGTGGCTTACGCGCCAGTGCACGTGCCAGCGCTACCCTTTGCTTTTGACCGCCGGAGAGCTTATCCACGCTACGTGCTTGCAGTCCATCTAAGCCCATCATGTGTAGCAACTCGTCTACCCATTTTCCCTCGCGTCTATCCTCTCTATTAGCAGCAAAAGCAATATTTTCACGCACATTCAAATGCGGAAACAAGCTCGAATCTTGAAACACCATGCCAATACGGCGATGCTGGGGCGGCAAGGCAATTTTTCTCTTTGAATCCAACCATATTTCATCGTTAAAACGGCAATATCCCTGATCAGGCATAGCTAACCCAGCCAGCATGCGCAGAACGCTGGTTTTACCGGCGCCAGATGCGCCATAGAGCGCTAGAAAGCTGCCTAGCGGGATGTCAAAATTTACTTCAAGATTGAAAGCACCTTCTGCACCATCCAAGCGTTTATTTAGATCGACATTTAGGACGAACGGAACGCTCATAATTCAGCCCTCTGATGGCGAAATTTAAGCCAGTACACCGACAACAAAATCACAAAACTTAAGCCCATCAACACCAATGAATAAAAATGCGCAGCCGCATAATGCAGGCTTTCAACCTCATCATAAATCGCAATAGAAGCGACCCGAGTCACTCCTGGAATATTCCCACCTATCATCAAGACAACACCAAATTCACCCAAGGTATGAGCAAAACAGAGCACTGCGCCAGTGAACAATGAGGCTTTAATATTCGGTAATAGCACTCGAAATAGGGTTCGGGTAGGTGATTGACCTAGCGTGTAGGCGACTTCACTCAAGGAACGAGGCAGAGCTTGTAAACCTGCCTGTATCGGCTGCACCATAAAGGGCAAGCTAAAGATCACAGAGCCAATCACAATGCCAGTAAAGCTAAAGGCCAAACGCAAATCAAAGGTCTGCACTAGCCACAGGCCAAAACCCGACTGCGGCCTGAAGGCAAGCAACAAATAGAAGCCTAAAACGGATGGTGGTAAGACGATAGGCATACTCACCAAGGCCTCCCATACGGGTTTAAAACGAGAAGTGGAAAAGGCTAAAACATAGGCCAACGGAACACCAATAAAAAACAAAATCAGACTAGTCAGGCCGGCTAGTTCAAAACTCAGTAAAAGTGGCTGCCAATCATTGCTGAGTAAAGTCGCAAATAGATTCACGAATAGGCTCCTAGCAACACTAAATTCATCTCATTTGATTTGACCAGACCAAGTATCTCATCGCCTATTGCCAATTCCATTTGCTGCGCAGAACGGCTGGTAATCACCGAAGTTACAGTAAACTCAGCCATAAGAAAATGCACCCGAGTCAAAATCTCACCCACCTCTATCGCCGTCACCTTACCGCTGAGTCGATTGCGTAGACTCAGCTGTCCAGAAAAATTCTTGGCGATCGCCACTTCCATTTCATTGAAACAGCAGTCAACGCTTTGCCCTATGCGCCATTGAGAAGACCCGTGCTCGCTACCTAACAGTGTTGCGCTCAGCGCAGTTTCACCAACTTGTACGTCGATTAAAGTGACACTCGCTTGAGACATGATCGAGCTAATCACGCCGCGTAAAATATTCACAAAGCCCCTTCCACAGGCTCAATTCCATTGCGCTGCAATATCGATTTGCCGGTGGTTGACGCAAGAAAATCGAGAAAAAGCTGAGCCGTTTTCTGTTTATTGTGCTGCTGAATTTTAAGAACCACTGCACCTTGGGCAATTGGCGCATAAGCACTACGCGGCATTTCCGTCCACACGCCCTTGCCCTTCATCTCAGCAGAAACGACTACTGACTTAGAGGTAAATCCCGCCTCTACCAAACCCGAGTATATGTATTGATTCGTTTGTGAAATGCTCTCTGCAAAAACTAGGCGAGGCTTTAATACTTTATCCAACTTATAGGTTTTTAGTAGCTCAAGACTGGCGACACCAAATGGTGCAGTTTCAGGATTAGCGATGGCTATCTTATGCACCGCAGTATCCTGCAAAAAAGCCTGCCAATTCTTCACATCAAATTCTCGCATGCTCCAAAGCACTAAAACCCCGTAGCCATACAACTTGGGTGGCGCGGTAGTCAAACCTTGTTGATACAAGGCAGCTGGATAAGTCATATCGGCCGACAGAAAAACATCGAATGCTGCCCCGTTACTGATTTGCGCGACTAATTTACCCGAGGAACTAAACACGCCTTGAAGATTGTGCCCGGTCTGTTTTTTGAATTCTGCCTTCAATTCATTAAAAACAAACTGCATATTGGCCGCGACAGCGACGGTCAAATTCTCACGAGCACTGACATTCAAGGTCCCAAAAGTACAAAGTGTGTATATCGCGATGAGCGCGATTTGTTTTATTTTCATAGGTTGCCTATGGTAGGTTGCAAATAAGTCCTAAAATCAAATCTGACTAACAAAAAATATTCCTCTATCGTATTTTGGCATTAAAACCTAAAAAACAAGTTCACCCCTTGTTACAGAGGTGGAATTCAAGGATCAGAATCTTGAATTCAAAATTTAC
>JAIELM010000168.1 GCA_019752975.1 Undibacterium sp.
GCGCCTCGGCGTTGAGGGGTTTTCAATGAAGAATCACTATAGTATTTATTTGGATTGAAATTAATTGATCAGGCTTGCGGCAATATTGATAGAAAATCCCAACACCGCGATATTGAATAAGAAGCTCAGTATCGACTGGACTAAAACAGTTCTACGCATAGAACGTGATTGAACGGCGATATCAGAAGTTTGCGCCGCTACCGAGATCGTAAATGAAAAATACAAAAAATCCCAATAATCAGGACTAAGCTCATCGTCAGGAAATTTCAATGGTCGAGTGCTAGGCGACGCAGAATAATATAGTCGCGCATAATGAAAGGTGTAAAGCATACCCACCAAAGCCCAAGAACCAAGTACGGTTGCACCAGTTAAACCGTAATGAAACAGTCTCAGACCTGGATTTAGCGCCTTAATCGAAGCCAGCTCCCACACCAAAGCAGCGATACTAGCTATCGCACCCAACAACATAAAAACAAGTACCACAAAAGCGCCACGATCTTCTTGTTTGGCAATGCGACTGACATGCGCATGATCTGCACCTATCATCAACCACAACATTAAACAAAAATACAACCAGATCGCCAGATTCCAAGCGACCAATAGACGACTAATGACACTCCATTGATCCGGCAACACTAGCACGGCGGCAAAACCAAATAGCAAAGAACCTGCTAGTCGCCCTACACGTGAATTAAAAAACTCTTGTACGCGCACGCCCTATGGCCTATTTCTGGAAAAAATTAAAGGCATGCGTCTTATCGTCATTACGTGTAACGAAACGCAGTTTTTTACTCACTACCCAGCTATTCATTTGCTGGTGTATGGGGATATAAGCGGCATCGTTAATGACCAGACCGTAAGCCTCTTTCAAGGCTTGCATATGCTCTTTTTCAGAGCGTGCTCGCATCGCTGCTTTGATGGCGACATCAACTTTGTCATTGCAATAGCGCGCCCAGTTATTATTGTCTTGTTCGCCTTTGGATTTATCTCGTAAAGGTTCACAAAAAGCAATCTCAGTAAGTAGCGCCATAGGATCGGCATCGATGGCATTCCAACCTAACAACATGGCACTAAATTGGCGACTCCGTCCACGTTGCAAAAATTTGTCCATGGTACTACTCTCGGCCGTCGCGGTTATGCCGATCGCGTTTAACATCTCAGCAATGGCTTGAAGAACTTTGGTGTCATTAACGTAGTTATTACTCGACCCATGCAAGGTCAACTTGAAGCCGTCTTTATAACCAGCATCATTCAATAATTTCTTCGCTTCCAACACATTAAAACGTATCGCCTTATTTTTATCACTAAAAGCAGGAGAAGTTGGCTTAACAAAGTTATTAGTGGGCTCAGACAAACCTTTCATAACCTGATCGCGGATCATTTCTCTATCAATTGCCAAAGAAATGGCTTGTCTTACTTTGATATTTTTCAGCGGATTCTTATCCAATACGGCACCCGTTTTATCAAACACAAAAGGACTACGACTTCTATCTATATCCAAACCAAGAAAAATAAACCGTCCGCTGGTTTTCGAGACCAAGCTAAAAAGAGGATTACTACGTAGTTTTTCCACTTCCGCCATAGGCACATCTTCCATCGCATCCAACTGCCCTGCTAACAACGCCTTTAGCCTAGCATTGACATCTGGAATAAAGCTCATACTCACCTTTTTCCAAACACTGGGATTCATCTGCCAATATTCTTCATTGCGTTCTAATTGCACAAAATCTTTTTTTGCTGGCTTCACAAACTTATATGGACCTGTGCCGATTACCTCAGTGTCACTGGCTTTTTCCACCAACTTTGACTTCATGGGAATATTACTTAGTTGACTCAAAAGATTGGGAGTGGGCGTGCCCAATACTAAGCGTATGGTGTATTTATCGACCAAGAAATTGCCTTCCTTTGCCTCTTTGCTTTCCTTACTCAACTTAACGCCATCACCTTCCCCATATGCCTTGGTAATTTTGTTGAGTGTCCAAATCGCGTCCTCAGCAGTAAACTCCTGACCATTATGAAACTTAACCCCTTTACGCAATTTAAACTCCCAAGTCAGCGGATCAATCATCTTCCAAGACTGCGCTAAACAAGCTGAAATCACACCGGCTGCATCAACACAAATAAGAGGATCATAAATATGCTCAACCACGCTGGGATTAGGAAAACCTCCCCGAACTGAGACTAAATCAACCGGACTTTTCATCCCTAATTTTAATTCTTGTGCGTGCGCCGAAGAAAAAATCGCAGTAAAGATGACAAGTAATACATAGGCGCAGCAGCGCAATTGATTGAATTTTTTCATGATTGATTTTAATAACGTAAACCGAAATACCCCACGCTTGCCCAAGCGTAAGGTATTCTAACCTGTCTCACCAGTTTTGAACCACGGCAAAATAAAATACGACATTTTTTGACGGCACGTCCCGAGCAACTCAATTTATCCATCGCACCGACCTATGAAACCAATCAAGACCACAGTAAAGATCCTTAGCGCTAGTATTTTTTTTGCCTGCGGTATTAATTCTATTTGTGCCTACGCAAACGAAAGCAAGCCAAGGGACAGCGTTCCTCCACCAAAATTAGTCCTGGTCTTAGTCGTAGATGGACTCCCTCAAGAGCAAGTGCAACGCTATCGTGATCAACTGGGTGAAGGCGGTTTTAAGCGTCTCATGCAACAAGGTGCATGGTATGGCAATGCCCATCAGGCACACGGAGTAACGGTGACTGCGGTTGGGCACGCAGCGGTATTGACAGGCGCTTACCCGTATCAACATGGGATCATCGCCAATAACTGGATAGACCCAAAAAATCTCGCTTCTGTATATTGCACAGAAGATGTGAATCACACTTATCTAGGTGAGGAAACCAAACCTAGCGACGGCACTTCTCCAGCCAATTTAAAAGTCAACACGCTCGGTGATGAATTGCGTTACGCCAGTGGCAATCGCTCCAAGGTGATTGCCGTTTCGGGCAAAGATAGAGGAGCTATTTTATTAGCGGGTAAAACCGGTACCGCCTATATGCTAATGAAAAAATCAGGAAATTTTGCCAGCAGTAGCTACTATATGAATTCTTATCCAGCATGGCAAAAAACCTTCCAAGCAAAACGACCACAAGACCAATACTATGGGAAACAATGGACGCTCTCATTGCCAGAGAGTGCCTATTTCGGTGACGCCAAAGACGAACTAGTCGCTCCAAGCGGTGGCAACAATGGTCTTCATTTCCCTTACACTTACGATAGCAAGTCGGGCCAACCCGATGCCGAATATTACGACAAATTATTCACTAGCCCTTTTCTGGACAAGCTCACTTTAGATTTCGCACTTGCTGCCTTAGACGGCGAAAAATTAGGACAAAATTCGGTCACTGATTTACTTGCCGTTAGCTTATCCAGTCACGATTATGTCAATCATGCTTGGGGACCTGAGAGCCGTATGTCGCACGATCACTTACAACGTTTAGATCGCTTAATAGCGAGTTTTCTCAATGACGTAGACAAAAAAATTGGCTTAGATAAGACCTTGGTCATACTCACCGCCGATCACGGCTTTGCTAACGTACCCGAATTTTCCCAAGAAAATAAGCTCGATGCTTATCGCTTGGATTCCAGCAAAATGATGACCGCATTAAATCTACATTTACAGGAAAAATTTGGCCTTGAAAAGCTCGCCAAAAAATGGTCCTCACCCCATGTTTTGCTGGACTATGAGAACAGCGCTGCAAAAGGAATTGCTAGAGCTGATCTAGAGAATACTGCGGCACGTTTTTTACTCAGTTACCCTGGTGTGGCCAATACCTATACCCGCAGTCAATTTGAGACTGGCGCACTAGCCGATAATAGAATAAGCAAACTAATGCAAAGAGCATGGCATAGACAACTCTCCGGCGACGTCGCCGTAGTGACTAAACCATTCTGGTATTTTTCCAGCGGACTTACCGGCACGTCGCACGGTTCACCATACAACTACGACAGCAACGTTCCCCTCATGTTCATGGGAAAACCGTGGATCAAAGCAGGAAGCCGTGGTGAATACGCAGAAGTAGTAGACATTGCGAGCACCCTCGCGAACATATTGAGAATACGCCCTCCAGCAGCAGCTGAAGGACGAGTGTTGGTGGAGATGTTGAAGTAAAAAAATCACGGTAAGAAACTACCGACTTGTGGCATAAGTATTTTTCTCATCCCATTAATCTATCGGGTGAATGTAGCATTAGTCCCAGCTATATTCACCCGATTTTGCTAGTCAAATTAAGCCTTCTTCCCCATCACAAAATACACTGACTTCATCAACAAGCGGAACACCAAGCGTACAAAAATCAAGGTCAACAGCGCTTCTATCAAAGTCACAAGAAAAGCGAAGAATGCGTTCCAGCGTACTTGGCGACGACCAAATTTGGCAATCATGCGGTCACGTGCGATTTCTATACTATCGTAAAAACTCGGCACCACCAATAAAGTGAGGAAGGTCGAAGTGATCGTACCACCTATGATCGCAATAGCCAATGGGCGATAAAATTCACCACCCTCACCGATACCAATCGCCACCGGCAACATACCCGCAATCAACGCAAAAGTAGTCATCAAAATGGGACGTAAACGCATGCGACCAGCATACATCAGCGCTTCTTCTCTATCGACACCTTCAGCCTGCCGCTTACGCGCGCAATCTAACAAGAGAATCGCGTTTTTCGCGACCAAACCCATCAACATAATAATGCCGATAAAACTCATCAAATTAAGCGTACCGTTAGTGAGCAAAAGTGCGACCACCACGCCAATGAGACTCAAAGGCAAAGACAGCATGACTGCACCTGGTGCTGTAAAAGAACTAAACTGCATCACTAGGATCAAATACATCAAGCCTATGCCCATGACAAGTGCAATTCCCATTTCGGTGAACAACTCTTTTTGACTACGCGCAGAACCATCAAGTTCTATGCCATAGCCGGCAGGGAAATCAATCGCTTTTGCCAATTTCAACGCATCCGCAGTCACTTCACCAGAAGAGCGTCCTTGTGCGTTCGCTGAGACCGAAATCATCCGCTTGCCGTCCGCATGTTGAATACTCGCAGGTCCCTTACCCATAGTCACAGTCGCAATTTGACTCAGTGGCACCATTTTGTCTGTCCCAGCGACCGTAATGGGGAGATGTTCAATATTATCGGCACTAACTCTATCGTCCGGATGCAAGCGCACCGCCACATCGCGTGTTTCACCAATAGGATCAACCCAATCTCCCACTTCGACACCAGCAAAAGCCACTCGTAGAGATTGCGCCGCGTCAGCCGCTGAAATACCCAGCGAGTTAGCCAAACCACGATTGAGTTCGATTTGCAGTTCATCCTTAGGATCTTGCTCGGACAAACCCACGTCAACTGCGCCGGGAACTTTACGTAACCGCTCCATATAGGCATTGGTTATTTCCATCAGCTTACGCGAATCGGCACCAGAAAAACGTATCTGCACCGCCTTACCACCAGCGAAGCCAACATCGTCCTGCACCACATATTCGGCGCCGACCAATGCACTGGCCTTCTTACGCAACTCGATCGCAATATCAATCGCTGAACGCTTGCGTTCATTGGATGGGCCAATATCCACATACACCCGTCCACTGGTAATACCGACGCTGCTATTGGTCTCTTTGGTCTCGGCTAAGGTACGAGCGACCTCCGCAGCTTTTTCTACTTTCAACTTGGTATATTCCAAGCTGGAACTCGAAGGGGTACGAATATTGATCACGATAGTACCGCTATCGGAATTTGGTAAGAAACCACTACCACCAAATTTGGCGTGCAGTACCACGGCACCAACAAAACTAAGAAGTGCAATCACTGCCATCCAACGGCGATGATGCAGCGCCCAAGAAATCACATCGCCATAACGCTCCGCCTGATGGTCAAACCAAATATTAAAACGCTCTAACAGACGGCTAATTCCCTTCTTGGGTACCAAGTGATGCCCCACTGGATCACCCCAAAAAGCAGACAACATTGGGTCAAGCGTAAATGAAATAAACAAGCTCACCATCACGGAAGCGGTCACGGTCAAGGCGAAGGGACGGAACCATTCTCCCGAGACCCCGGGCATGAAGGCCACTGGAATAAACACGGCCATAATCGAGAAGGTGGTGGCGGCAACCGCCATACCAATTTCTGCTGTGCCATTTAAAGCAGCAGTACGTCGATCCGAGCCATTTTCCATATGCCGTACTATGTTTTCTCGCACCACAATCGCATCATCAATTAATACACCAATCGCAAGAGAGAGTCCAAGCAGGGTCATAAAATTGAGCGTAAAACCACACAACCAAACCGCAATAAAGGCGGCAATCACCGAAGTTGGCAAACTCAAAGCAGTGATCAACGTGGAGCGCCAAGAATTTAAGAAAACGTAGACTACAAAAATCGTCAGCACAGCACCAAACAACAGCGATTCAATGACATTATTCAGGTTCTTACTCGCTTGCTTACCGCCATCTTGGGTGATGTCGATATGCGTCCCTTCGGGTAAGGATTTATTAATTTCGTCGACTTTATCCCTCACTAAATTCGCCACAGAGACGGTACTTGCTTCACGCGAACGGTTGATCGAGATACCTACGTTAGGGTTACCACTACGTAGACTAAACCCAGATATTTCTGCGAAGCCGTCTTGTATCTCTGCCACTTGAGCTAAGCGTATCACTTCGTTACCGCGGCGCTTTACAACGATTTGTTCAAACTCAGCTGGCGAAGCTAAACGCCCGATCAAACGTATGCTCTTTTCGTCCATCACGCCACGGACCTTACCTACGGGCGCAGTAGAATTTTGTGCCCGCAAAGCACTCACTACCTCGGATACCGATACATTATATTCACGCAGTTTTTGCGCTCGCAGTAACACGCTCAATTCACGGTTCAAAGAGCCATTTACGCTCACAATAGCAACACCATCAACCGCGCGAAATTTATCCGCCAGTTGATCTTCAGCGATACGTGAAATAGCCGCATGACTGAGTTTTTTGGAAGACAAGGCCAATTGCATAATCGGTTGATCATTGGGATCTCGCCTAGTAATAATCGGTTCTCGCATTTCTAAGGGTAGCTTATAGCGCACCCCTGCGATGGCGTTTCTGACCTCTTCTGCCGCCTCGATCATATTACGTTCAAAATTAAAAATGAGCGTGAAATTGGCATTCCCTTCACGTGCAGTGGCAAAGCTTAGCGTCACTCCAGAAATACTTTGTAAAGATTTTTCGATGCGACTGATGATCTCGCGCTCCACCGTTTCAGGCGATGCACCCGGGTAAGGGATATAAATATTTAAGACAGGCTCTTGTACATTAGGCCGCTCGTTGACCCTTAATTTTTTCAGCGCCAGCAAACCCAAACACATTACCGCGATAATGATGACGATGGTTGCTATGGGGCGTTTAATACTAAAATTGGACAGGAACATGATTATTTCCCCGTGGCGGTGGCTGCACTTGCCGCTGAGCTTGCCACGGCCGCCGAAGCCGCATTAGCGCTAGCTACAGCAGGAACCCCAGCCGACGCCACCATAACCACTTTACTGCCATCTTTGAAGGTGGACATTGGTTGCAGCAGCACTTTATCGCCGCTTTTCAAGCCTGCTTTGACTGCATAATCACCCCGACGCACATCGCGCTCACCTAAGTCCACTGCAACCTTCTTCAATACATTTCCTTGAATGACCCACACAATATTTTTGTCGCCATCATGGACCACCGCTGAATTCGCTACCGTCAGCACTTGAATACTAGCTGCTTCAATTCGTCCTTCAGCGTACAAACCCGACACATGCGGCTGATTACTTCCGACGAAATCCACCAACACCTCAACTTGACGCGTTGTCGCATTGGCTGCGGGATCAACCCTGCGCACTTTACCTAAAAATTGTTGATCATATCCATTAATTTTAAAGCTCACTGCTTGACCGACTTTCACGTTATTCACCATGTCAGAAGAAATCAGCCCCTGAAATCGCAAACTATTTGGATCGAT
>JAIELM010000533.1 GCA_019752975.1 Undibacterium sp.
TTGAGGCTTTTGCAAAAGAAATTCTGCCACTTGTCTTTCGGCACGGCTTAAGGCTGTGCTAGCGACACGAATACGTGCGAGTAGGCCTTTTTCTGGCGGGTTACTGATGCTGCTGGTGGTTTTTTTTTGTATCATTAAGGGCACCAAAATACTTGAATATTGCAAACAGCCTGTTTCAATAGGCTAGAAATTGGTAAATCCTTGCTCAGCGCAGCCTCTAAGACCTGACGCTTTTCCGCACCTGTTATCACTAGCCAAATTTTTGCTGTGTTCATGAGGCGTGGTAGAGAAAGCGATATTCGTGTTTGATGACTTTGCGGATGCACCGCCGCGATACATGCCAATCCATCGTGTTGCAGCGGCGCGTTGGGAAAGAGTGAGGCAATATGCCCATCCGCCCCCATTCCTAAAAGTACCGCGTCGAAGCGCTCTGGGAGTTGTTGTTGTAAGCGTTCGTTAATGGCCTCGATGGCGACTTCTGGGGTATTGGCACTGTTTTTTAGTGATACCAAATTCCATTGTTTGCGGTAAGAAAGCGGTAGACATTGCTTGAACAATCCCTCATTACTTTGTGGATCAGCGTCATTCACCCAGCGCTCATCGGTAGCCGTTAGGCGAATATTGGAGCTGCCTCGATCCGCTAGCATTAGATCGAGTTGGCGATAAATTGGCGCTGGCGTGCTTCCACCCGCGAGGGCAAAGCTGGCTTGGTCTCCGTTGTCACTAGAATGCTTAATCACGTCTAACCATTGCTTGACTAGGGATGCGGAGAGTTCGCTAAAATTAGCGTAACTATTGAACTGCATATTTGGGCTCATAGTCCAAGATTCCTAAATGTTTTCCACATACTCTTCACCCCACGCTGCACCGTGTTGCGCTAACAAATAACTTGCTGCTGCAGGTCCCCAGCTGCCTGCGATATAGGATTTTAGTCCCTCGGCGTCATTATCCCAGGCCTGCATAATTGGATCGATCCATTCCCAAGCTGCGCCGAGTTCATCATCACGCACGAATAAAGTCAGATCGCCATGCAGTGCATCTAATAGTAAGCGCTCATAGGATTCAACGCGACGTGAATTTGAGGCCTCGGCAAAATCCAAATTCAGCGCCACATCCGACAAGCGTATACCTTCTCCGGGTTCTTTTGCCTTCATGAAAAGTTGTACACTTTCCTCAGGTTGTAAAGTAATGACTAATCGATTTGAACGCAGCGGACCTTGAGCTTTCCCGAAAATAGAATAAGGAATGGGTTTGAAATTGATCGTAATTTCTGCGCAGCGACTGGCCATACGTTTACCAGTGCGCAGATAGAAAGGAACGCCAGCCCAGCGCCAATTATCGATTTCCGCTCGGATCGCCACAAAAGTTTCTGCACGCGAGGAAGTTGGCACTCCGGCTTCGTTTTGGTAGCCAATCACGGGTTGACCATCGACTGCACCAGCGCGATATTGCCCGCGTACGATTTTCTTCGCGACCTCATCCGGCGTAAATTTACGTAGTGCGCGTAGCACTTTCACTTTTTCATCGCGGATAGCATCGGGATTGGCGTTGACTGGCGGCTCCATTGCGACGATAGAGACCAATTGGAGCAAATGATTTTGTACCATATCGCGTAGAGCACCAGTTTTGTCGTAAAAGTCGCCACGAGTTTCTACACCGACTTGTTCAGAAATCGAAATTTGTACGTCCTGTATCCATTTACGATTCCACAAAGGCTCTAAGAAAGAATTCGCAAAGCGTAGTGCCAAGAGGTTTTGTACCATCTCTTTACCGAGATAGTGATCGATGCGATAAATCTGGTTTTCTTTAAGATGGGTGCGTAATGCTTGATTGATTTCTTTGGCCGATTTTGCGTCGCGGCCTAAGGGTTTTTCGACCACCACACGGGCATTGCCTTCGACTAAGCCATGTTGTGCAAGTTGTTCTACCACCGGGATGAAAATGTCAGGGCCGACCGCAAGATAGAAAAGACAGGTGTGCTCAGGATCTTTGGGAAGGCGATTTTTGAGCGCTTCAAAATCATCGGTACCGGTTTTATTATGAGCATCAATTTTGGCGTAGCCAGTGAGTGCCAAGAAAGCGCTCAATTGCTCGGCGCTGCCATTCACTTTGCTTGCATAAGTTTGCAGACTATTGGCAACGCGAAGTTGAAATTCTTCATCACTTAGCCCCTCACGCGCAGCCCCAATAAAACGGAAATTCGGTGTCAATCGCCCATTCACGAAGGCGCTGTAAAGAGCGGGAATGATCTTTCGCTTAGCTAAATCGCCTGTGCCGCCAAATAAAACAAATGTGCTCATCAATGCGCTCATAAATGCTCCGTATTTTAAAAAAATAGACTTAGCATGTAGCTTAACGCAAATTTCTTCAAAAATGTAGTTTCATTACGATATTTTTGATGTTTTTTTGTGGCTTAAGTGAAATTTTTCATATTTTTGAAAGTTTGTTACAGTTTTTGTCGTTTTTTATGCTATCTTTCGATAATCTGAATTAAGTATGGTTGAACAAAAATGACGACATCCGGATCTGTTACACCTTCAGCGAATAAGCTAAGTATTCACCCTATTCATCCGATTCATTCCGTGGTCGCCAAAGTGACCCAGCGCATTACTGAGCGTAGTCAAAGCTTACGTCAGGAATATTTGGCGCAATTGGAAAAAATGCGTAGTAGTGTGCGCGGTCCGCGCCGCGCCAGTCTTTCTTGTGCCAATCAAGCTCATGCTAATGCTGCGGCAGATACCCGTAGCAAAATTTGGCTCAATCAAGCGCAAAAACCCAATATTGCTATCGTCACTGCCTACAACGATATGCTCTCCGCACATCAACCGTATGCCACCTATCCTGAGCAAATAAAGCAAGCCGCCTTGCGCTTTAACGCGACCGCGCAAGTGGCTGGTGGCGTTCCCGCGATGTGTGACGGCGTGACCCAAGGGCGCCCAGGTATGGAGTTGTCTTTATTTTCTCGTGATGTGATTGCACAAGCCACTGCGATCGCTTTGTCACACGATGCTTTTGATGCGGCTTTGTGTTTGGGGATTTGTGACAAAATTGTGCCTGGTCTGTTAATCGGCGCGCTCGCCTTCGGGCATTTGCCGACCATATTTATACCTGCTGGTCCTATGGGTTCAGGTTTATCTAACAAGGATAAAGCGGCTGTGCGCGAGCGTTATGCGCAAGGTAAGGCGACTCAGGATGAATTGCTCGCCGCTGAAAGTGCGGCTTATCATAGCGCAGGAACCTGTACTTTTTACGGTACTGCCAACAGCAATCAAATGTTGTTGGAAGCGATGGGCTTACATTTGCCTAACGCAGCCTTTGTTCATCCTTCAGATCCGCTACGCGCGATGCTGACTGATGCAGCGGTTGAGCAAGTGTTGAAAATAACGGAAGCGGCCGGTGACTACCGTCCTATCGGCCATGTGGTTAATGAAAAAACCATCGTCAATGCCGTCATCGCTTTACTTGCTACCGGTGGATCAACCAATCACACGATACATTGGATTGCGGTCGCGCGAGCCGCAGGTATTTTGATCGATTGGCAGGATTTTGACGAGTTGTCTTCCGTCATTCCCTTGTTGACTCGCGTTTATCCTAACGGAACCGCCGATGTGAATGCGTTTGAAGAAGCGGGTGGGCCGACTTTTGTGATTCGTGAGCTGTTATCACAAGGCTTGATGCACGGCGATGTAATGACGGTATTTGGGCAACAAGGATTGGCTTCACATACCACAGGTCCTCGGCTGAAAGAAGGTAAAGTGCATTGGGTCGATCATCCAGCGATCTCGATTGATCCTAGTGTGGTGCGTAATGTGAGTGACGCTTTTGCCAGCACTGGCGGATTGCGTCTGCTACAAGGTAACTTGGGGCGCGCCGTGATCAAGGCTTCGGCCGTGCCAGAAGATGCGTGGATTATCCGCGCTCCAGCGCGCGTTTTTGATTCTCAAGAAGGTTTAGTTAAGGCCTACAAAGCGGGGCAATTGAATATGGATTTTGTCGCCGTGGTGATCTTCCAAGGGCCACAAGCCAATGGCATGCCGGAGTTACACCATTTCACGCCAGTCTTGGGTAGTTTGATGTCGGCGGGCTATAAAGTGGCCTTAGTCACGGACGGTCGTATGTCCGGTGCTTCGGGTAAAGTGCCGTCGGCAATTCATGTCAGTCCTGAGGTGGCGCAAGGCGGCGCATTGGGCAAAGTGCGTGATGGCGATATGATCGTATTGAATGTGCATAGTGGTGAATTATCTGCGTTGGTGGATGCATCGGAGTGGGCCTCACGTTCGCAAGCGGTGCTCAATATCGACAGTAGCGTAGGTTATGGTCGTGACTTATTCGCAGCGCAAAGACGGGTAGTGAGTGCGCCTGAACATGGGGCTTCTACCTTGTTTATTTGATTTAAGGAAAACGCTCAATACAGCGACGCAAAGATGAAAAGACAAAGCAGCTACATGCAGCAAAAAGACGAAGACCGCTCATCATCGGTGAGTAAAGTGCTAGGTATCAAAGACAGCGAGGCAAAGTAAGGCAAGTGCATTTGCGGTGTAGTCTTTGGGGTTTTCATGGGAGTTCTTTGTGTTACGGGTTTGATGTATTTAAGATTTTAAAATTGTATTTAAGGTGACGATTATGGCGATGATGACGATGAATAAATCCGCAATTGTTTCTCAACTTGCGCAAGTGCGTGTACTACCGATCTTGGTCACCGACGATGTGGATCAAGCGATACGTTGTGTGACTACGCTGGCCGAGAATGGTCTGCCCGCGATAGAAATTACTTTGCGTACCCCTAATGCTATGACAGTCCTGCGCGAAGTGGTCAAAGCCTGTCCCACAGTAACGGTCGGAGCAGGAACGATTTTGACTCCCGCTCATTTAGATGCGGTACGAAATGCGGGGGCAGCTTTTGGGATTAGTCCCGGTATTACTCCTACTTTGGCGAAAGCCGCGCAAGAGTCAGGTTTGACCTATTTCCCCGGAGTCGGCGGCGCGAGCGATTTGATGCTGGCTTTGGAACATGGTTTTGATGTGGTCAAGCTGTTTCCGTCTGACTTGGTCGGAAGCGTCAAAATGGCTAAGGCCTTAGGTGGCCCATTTCCGCAGGTGAAATTTTGTTTGACTGGTGGCGTGACTGTGGAAATGACACCTAGCTTGTTACAGCAATCCAATGTGCTCTGTGTCGGTGGTTCATGGATGTGTCCAGCCAATTTGATCGCGACCAATGATTGGTCGACGATTGCGAATCTTGCGCGTTTGGCTGCGCAGGCAGGAAAATAATTCAAAATTGCTCAACACGGGGACAAGGGATTAGGAAGTGAGGAGAAAAATCGGTGTAAGGTAGTTTGGCGATTTTCCTCCTTTCTTCTGCGACTCTGTGTTGAGAACTTAGGGCACTTAGTAAATTTTATAATCAGGTTTTTTGACTATGACTATCTCAGTTTCTCGTACTCCTCTTTGGTGTTTATTGCAGCAGCGCGCCAATAATATGCCTAATTTGAAGGAATTATTTCGTGCCGATCCTCAGCGATTTACACATTTTTCAGCGCAAGCTTGTGGCATGCTGCTGGACTATTCTAAGCAGCGTATGGATACTACCGCCAAACTGAATTTGCTCGCGCTTGCGCGTCAACAGGAAGTAGAAGCAAGGCGCGATGCAATGCTGCGTGGAGAAGCAATTAATAACACCGAGAATCGAGCGGTATTGCATACGGTTTTGCGTTTACCTAAGGGCGAGAAATTCATGCTGGGTGGTGAAAATATCGCCGCCGATGTGCATGCTGTGTTAGCGCAAATGCGTAGCTTTAGTGATGCAGTACGAGAAGGGCGATGGTTGGGATATAGCGGTAAAGCGATTCGTACCATCATTAACATCGGCATAGGCGGTTCCGACCTAGGTCCGCAAATGGCTTGTATCGCTTTGGCGCCATGGTCGCAAAAAAATCTCTCCCTACATTTTGTTTCTAACGTTGATGGCAGACATGTCGCTGACGCTTTGGAAAATGCCGATCCCGAGACTACTTTGATCGTGGTCGCTTCAAAAACTTTTGCCACGATGGAGACCCTGACCAACGCTAGGACGGCGCGTGATTGGATGTTGAGTCATGGTTGTCCTGAGGATCAGATACGGCAACATTTTGTCGCACTTAGCACCAATGTCACTGCCGCAGCTGCCTTTGGAATCGCCCCTGAAAATGTATTCCCTTTTTGGAATTGGGCTGGCGGACGTTACTCCATGTGGAGCGCGATTGGACTTTCGATTGCTCTGTACGTGGGAGCGGATCGCTTTGAAGAAATGCTGGCCGGTGCGCACGAAATGGATCTCCATTTTGCGCAAGCGCCATTAGAGCAAAATCTTCCTGTCTTGATGGCCTTGATCGGTATTTGGAATATTAATTTCCTTGGTTTGCAAGCGCTCTCTATCGCACCTTACCATCAACGTATGACACGGCTGCCTGCGTATTTGCAGCAGTTGGAAATGGAGAGCAATGGCAAGTCGGTGACGCGCGAGGGACAGCGTGTGGATTACACTACCTCACCAATTTTATTTGGTGAAGCTGGCACTAATGGGCAGCATGCTTACTTCCAATTATTGCATCAAGGCGCTACTATTATCCCTACCGATTTTATTGTGGTGGCCGATGATGATGCCGGTTTGCCTGGACATAATCAAGCTTTGTTAGCGAATTGTTTTGCGCAATCAAAGGCCATGGCATGGGGGAAAACCATCGATGAAGTACGGGCAGAATTAGGCGATTTGTCTGAAAAAACTTTGGCGCCACGGGTCTTTGAAGGCAATCGTCCTACGTCAACATTACTACTCGATTCACTCACGCCGCGCTCCTTGGGGGCAATGATCGCTTTATACGAACACAAAGTTTTCGTACAATCGGTGATTTGGGATATCAATGCATTTGATCAATGGGGCGTGGAGCTAGGTAAATCCCTAGCACAGCAATTGATTACTCTTGATCCTGCTGCGGTAAAAGAAGATTATGATAGTTCGACCCGTGGCCTATTGCAGGCGATACGGCGTCGGAACAGGTAGTATGCTTAAAACATAGGGCGGGCGCAAATATTTTCGGCCCACACAATTCCATATTGCAGTACCAGATAATTTTATGATGAACAATCAAAGCGATGACAAAGACCAGAGTTTACGTGACGATATACGTCGCTTAGGACGGATTTTAGGTGATACTGTACGTAGTCAGCATGGTGAAGAAATGTTCACCCTGATTGAAACGGTAAGGCAAAATTCTATCCGTTTTCGACGCGATGCCGATAATGCGGCGCGTGATGAGTTAGAACGAACTTTAGACACCTTAAGTAATGATCAAAGCACGCACCTGATTCGGGCTTTTAGTTATTTTTCTCACCTAGTCAATCTGGCCGAAGATCAGCATCATGTGCGCCGCTCCCGCGCTCACTTGATCGCAGGATCGCCGCCTAAGGCGGGCAGCATTGCGCATACCGTGGATACCTTATTTGAAGCAGGCAATGCGGTCGAGATTCTCAAGGATTTTTTTCAAAGCGCACAAGTGACTCCAGTACTCACTGCTCATCCTACAGAGGTGCAGCGTAAAAGTATTCTTAATTGTCAGATGGTGATTACTCGGCTGTTGGATGAGCGCGATAGGATGCAACTGACGCCGGAAGAATCCCAACATAATGATGAGGCCTTACAAAGAGCAGTACTGACTTTGTGGCAAACGCGTATGCTGCGCACCAAAAAATTATCGGTCTTGGATGAGGTGGAAAATGGTCTGAGTTTTTATGACTACACTTTTCTAAAAGAACTACCACAGTTGTACGTGGGCTTAGAAGATTTATTGGCGAGCAAAGATAAGACATTTGCGCAAAATGAGCTACCTAGTTTTATGCAAATGGGTACTTGGATTGGTGGCGACAGAGATGGTAATCCCTTCGTTACGGCCAGTGTTTTAGAGCAAACTTTAGTCATGCAAGCGACCCG
>JAIELM010000106.1 GCA_019752975.1 Undibacterium sp.
GTTCCAAGCAGGCCAATTTTTTTAAAGCCAGCTTGCTGGATCGCGTTTGCGGTTGGGTCTGCAATATGGAATAGGGGAATGTGTACCGCTGCTTCGATTGCGGGTGCGACCTTGTGCATGGTGTTGGTGCATAAGACTAAAAAATCAGCGCCGGCTCGCTCTAAAGACTGGGCCGCTAGTGCTAATTGTTCACCCGCAGCTTGCCAATCACCCGCGTGTTGCAGGCGCTCTATTTCATGAAAATCGACGCTGAACAAAATCACTTTGGCGGAATGCAAGCCGCCTAGTTGTTCTTTCACGCTTTGATTGATTTGTCGATAGTAGGGAATGGTGGATTCCCAGCTCATGCCACCGATCAGACCTATGGTTTTCATCATTCACTCTTTCTATTGATTAGCCATAACTCCATCGTAATATCGGAGCGCGCATAGACAGGATGCGGGCCTTCGCTTAAAGTTTGAAAGCCATATTTTCGATATAAGGCCAGCGCTGGCTGCAACTTGGTATTGGACAGTAAGTACAGGCTGTGAGCACCCATGGTGTGCGCTTGTGCTAAAGCGGCTTGCATTAGCTTGTCCCCATAGCCTTTACCTCGAGCCTGATCGTCTACCGCCATTCTGGCGAGTTGATATCGGTGGTCTTCTTCTTTGAAGAGCGCACAGACACCGACCACTTTGCCTGCATCGACTAGACTGAGGATACAGCCACCTTGTTCCACAATTTGATAGGGATTGACAGCGAGTTTTTTATCGGCTTCTTCTAAGACAAAATAGTGAGATATCCACGCTTCGTTGAGCCGTATAAAATCCCCGCAATGTTGACGGTTATTGAGTTCTATTTTCATAATATTTCAAAATATACTGATATTTATTAAACATTCTCTGGTCAATCGGCGCATACTGCGCACGACCTATTCCATCCTAACATTGATCAGAAAAGTATGCGTAAGTTACCCCGTCCACATCCTCATGCGCCGCACGCTGTCGCCCATCATAAGCGCGGCATTACAGCACGCTTTGCGCAATTTCGCAGCAAGGGCTTAGGGGCGATCGCTGCCTTCATGGCAGTCTTGGGGCCAGGTCTTTTGGCGGGTTTATCAGACGATGATCCAGCGGGAATCACTACCTATTCGGTGCTGGGCGCCGATTACGGTTATCGCTTACTGTGGATCATTCCTTTTTCCACTATTTTGTTAGTGCAGTTTCACTTATTAGCGGTGCGGATCGGGGCTGCGACAGGCTTGGGTTTTGTCGGGATTATTCGTGAAAGATGGGGACGCACCTGGGGTTATTTCACAGTGATAGGATTACTGTTCGCCAATTTTGGAACTATTTGTGCTGAGTATGCGGGTATAGCGGCAGCTTTGGGTTTGATCGGTGTACCCGCATGGATTAGTGCGCCTCTATCAGGACTGCTGATTTCTTTGGTCGTAGTATTAGGTTCTTTCCATAAGGTTGAAAGAGTTTTACTCATTATTTCAGCGACTTTGGCTTTGTATTTGGTCGATGGTATTTTGGCTGCTCCTGATTGGTCGGCGGTTGTGCATTATTCATTTGTCCCTCACTTTCCTAGCGATCATGCTGGTTGGATAGCGATTGCCGCGACCTTGGGAACCACTTTAGCCCCTTGGGGATTGGCGTTTATTCAATCCTATGCAGTCGACAAAAAAATCACCGTCGCCAATTTGGGATGGGAAAAAGTCGATGTGATCATCGGTTCTATCCTCACGGGTGTCATCGGTATGGCGATTGCGATTGCCTGTGCCGCGACCTTGAATAGATCTGGCATACATATTACTGACGCCAGCGATGTCGCTGCTGCCTTAACACCTTTGGCGGGTTCATTTGCCACGGTTCTATTTGGCGTGGGTCTGTTGGGTGCATCCCTCTTGGCGGCAGCAATCGTGCCAATAGCAACGGCATATTCTATGGCCGAGGGCATAGGTGCACCGGCTTCCTTAGATCTAGATGCCAAACATTTTCAGTATTTTTATGCCGCTTTTGTGATCTTGACGGTGGCAGCAGTGAGTGTAGTTTCAGTTCCTGGTTTGCCTTTGATTCCCTTGATCTATTCTAGCCAAGTGGTCAACGCTGTGCTGCTACCTTTGCATGTGATTGCCTTGGTGTTGTTAGCGGGTGATGAGCGAATTATGAAGGCATCAAAAATAAGTCGTGGTTCGCAAATCGCGGCATGGGTGAGCGTTGCCTTGATCGTCGCTTGTGTGGCGGCTTTGGCGATATAGGTCTAACCATCTTTAAGCTAGGCTCTGATTACTTTGCATTATTCTTTTTCTCAATTGCGGTTAGAATGGTGAAGTGAATAAAAAAATGCTTCCCTTTTATGCGAAGAGGAATAGTTGCTCATGCAAAGTGAACAGCCACAAAATTCTGCTCAGCGTTTGCTGTTCTTTAAACGCTTGCAAACACTGACCAATAAAATACATGCGACCAATGCGATAGATCAAATCATGCTTGATTTGACGGAGGACATTTGCGACCTCTTTGAGTGTGATCGTATCAGTATTTATGTGGTGACTCCTGATGGCACGAACTTAGTTTCCAAGGTGAAGAAGGGGTTACATTCTTTTAAGGATATTCATCTCTCAATTTCTAACCAAAGTATTGCCGGTTATTGCGCAAATAACCGTTCCGCACTGTGTATCAAGGATGTGTACGACGAGACAGAGTTGCGAGGCTATTCGCCAAATCTGCGTTTTCAAAAAGCCATAGATCAAAAAACCGGATATCGTACCCGTGAGATGTTGGTTGCTCCTATCATTTGTGCAGCAACCTCTTCGTTATTAGGGGTGATGCAATTTATCAATCACCGCCGTGGCGAGGCATTTACTGCAATTGCTTCGGAAGGTGTCAAGGAACTAGGTGAAACCTTAGCTGTCGCCTTAACTCAAAAAAATAAGTCCGTCACCATTCCCCCATCCAAGCTCAATGGGTTGGTGACGGAAGGAATTTTATCCTTGCCCGAATTTGAATTGGCGATTAGTGCGGCACGCCAAAAACAACTTGATTTGGAAGACGTTTTGCTAGACCAATTTCAAGTTCCGTTAGCAAAAATTGGTCTAGCATTGTCGAAATATTTTGCTGTGCCGTATCAAACTTTTCAGCATGATCGTATTGTTGATGTCGAGCTGACTAAAAAACTTAAACGCCAATACGTAGACGAAAATCATTGGCTGGCAATCGCTGAAGACAAGCTAGGTATACACATCCTCGCAATTGACCCTGAACATGTGAGAACGACTCGGGTCGTCAATCTGATTTTCCCCAATGTCAAACTGGAGTATCACGTGACGACCAAGCGTGAATTTGCGCTGACCGTGGATCAATTTTTTGGTAAAGGGGCCGACAGTGGATCAGTTGATGATCTCCTATCAGGCATGGAAACTGATGACGAAGAATTAGGGAATAGTTCAGTTGTAGAAATATCCGCCGCAGTCGAAAATGAATTGGTCAAATTGGTCAATAAAATTATTATCGACGCGCATGCCCAAGGCGCCTCCGACATCCATATAGAGCCACGCCCGGGTAAAGAAAAAACCCTCATTCGCTTTCGTAAAGACGGTTCCTTATCACCGTATATTGAGATCCCTGCGAGTTATCGTAGCGCCTTATTGGCGCGCATAAAAATCATGTGTGACCTCGACATTTCCGAACGTCGCAAGCCGCAGGACGGTAAAATTAAATTCAAAAAATACGGCCCTTTAGATATAGAGCTAAGGGTCGCCACCATACCTTCGGCCGGAGGTATGGAAGATGTGGTTATGCGTATCTTGGCCGCAGGTGAACCGATTTCTTTAGATAAGCTGGGCATCTTACCGCAGAATTTACAGCGCCTTAAACAAGTGGTAGAAAAACCCTACGGCATCTTCTTTGTCTGTGGTCCAACTGGGTCAGGAAAAACCACTACCTTGCATTCAGTTTTACATTTTCTGAATCGACCGGAAACCAAGATTTGGACCGCAGAAGATCCAGTAGAAATCACCCAAAAAGGATTGCGCCAAGTCCAAGTTAATCGCAAAGCGGGTATGGATTTCGCCACGGTGATGCGCGCCTTCTTACGTGCAGATCCCGACATTATTATGGTCGGTGAAATGCGCGATAAAGAGACTGTCGCCATCGGTTTAGAGGCCTCGCTTACGGGTCATTTAGTGTTCGCCACTTTACACACCAATAGTGCACCAGAATCGATTATCCGCTTACTCGATATGGGTATGGACCCCTTCAATTTTGCCGATGCACTATTAGGTATTTTAGCGCAGCGGCTTGCCAAACGGCTCTGCAATAATTGCAAGCTCGCCTACCAGCCCAGTAAGGAAGAAGTACAAAGTTTGTTAGACGAATATTGTGCCGAACTATTGGCCACTACCGAGTTCACCGACAATATTGTGACTGCGAAAAACAAGGTATTACAAACATGGACTAAAACCTATGCCAATGCGCAAGGGCAATTCAATTTATATCGTGCTGTTGGCTGCGATAAATGCAGCAATGGTTATAAAGGCCGAATAGGTTTACATGAGCTCATGGTGGGTACCGACGAGGTAAAAAAACTGATACAAGAACACGCACGCGTCGCACAACTTTTTACCGCCGCTTTAAACGATGGCATGCTCACCCTGAAGATGGATGGCATAGAAAAAGTTTTATCGGGCATTACGGATATGAAGCAGGTTAGGGTGGTGTGTATTAAGTGATTTAATTGAAGTTAAAGCGATTTCGTCTCTCCCCTTTTTTTGTAATTATTTAACCCTCTATGACGAAGTTGAAATTTCATAGTATGCCACCCTATTTTATGTCATTCACTAGGGTTTAATCGTGAATCCAGTGGCATCCGTTGCTGAACAACAGTCGCTGGATTCCCGCTAAAAACATGCGGGAAAGACGGCTTACATAGGAGGCTGAATAATTTCCTATTTTCTATACCAAGCAAATGCGTACTATGAGCCAAGAAGATTCTTCTGAAAATACCAAATCCCCTGCCAGTGATCCGAGCACTCCTATTGCGATTGAATACAAAGAGCAACCCGTGATCACTGATCAAACTGAACCTACTCATTCCGTTTTACTTAAAGCACTTGCGTATGTAATTTGGTGTGGGTGCGTAGTGAGTCTGGGCGCGTTTTATGGCATTACCGCTTACACATTTTTTAGCACATTTATGTCTGGCACACAGGGAGTGATGCTGACTTCTTTTTTAGTGGGCGTACCAATGGCGATGGGAGTCATGGTGGCTTATTTTTCTAGGAAAAAGAAGGCAAACAATATCTTGCTTGCCAGTGCTTTATCCATGATATCGCTAAGTTTATTTGTCTTTGCAGCCGGTGCTTTATTTCGTGAAGGCTCGATTTGTATCGTCATGGCTTTAGGTTTGTTTGTTCCTTTCATTTTGCTAGGAGCAGTAATTGCCGGAATCGTTTCATTATTTAAGCCAAATCAGTCGGCTAAAATGTTTTCTATCTCCTTATTAATGCCATTTGCCTTAGGTAGCATAGAAAATAATATGGAGACAGCGACCATTAGGCAGCAGACCTTACGCTCTGTGTACATAGAAGCGACTCCCGATAAAGTTTGGACCCTAATCAATTTTCCTTTAGCTATACGACCAGAAGAATTACAGCAGGGTTTCGCTTATAAAATTGGGGTCCCTTATCCGATCGAAGCGCGTACATTACAAGCGCACATAGGTGGTAAGCGACAGTTATTGTGGCAAAGGGGCGTGCATTTCGAAGAAGAGATTACGGACTGGCAAGAGCAGCGCCGTATTGCTTGGAAATACCTATTTACACCCACTTCCTTCCCTGATGGTTCATTAGATGATCATGTGGTGATAGGTGGTCAATATTTTAATTTGGAAGATACTGCTTACACTTTACAGCCTGAGGGAAGTGGTACGCGTTTAAGCGTGCAGGTTGGTACTAGAGTGAGTACTCATTTCAATTGGTATGCTGGTTTTTGGGCGAAGTATCTAGTGGCAGATACGGCGGAAACGATTTTAGATTTTTATAAACAACGCGCACAGACAGCACAAATTGTCGCAGTGCGTAATCAACACTAAACCATCAATTTGGAGATATTTAAGGGAGCAAGTGTATTAATAGCAGAGGACGAAAAATGGCGTAGAATCGCCCTAAAGAGCGCCAAAACGGGGACACAAGTGATTATGGTAGTGAGTGAAGGCTGTCATTTTTCGCTTGATGCTTTAAACACGCTAGCCAGCGACACAGATCTACACCATCAACTCAAGCAAAATCAATTATTAGTCATGGTCAGTAGCAGCGATACGTCGCCCTTTCGCTTCGTTAAACAATGGAATGCCGCTCATCCACAATTACCTCTCCATATTCCCTATCACCCAGCAGAATGGACGCAAGTAAAAACTGCCAGCGTGCCGCAATTTTTTATTTTCAAAGACAATAAATTAGTCAAAGTCATGTCAGGCTGGGCACCCGGTGTGGGCGATAAAAACATACTACTTTCGTTACTTAAAGAAGTTCAATAAACATTCGCCAAATGATTCGCCAATAATTTTATAAGATATTGATTTTAAACTTCTTTTCATTGATTAAAAAGTAGTTTAAGATTCGCCAAAGGAGTCGCCAAAGGAGTCGTGAAATATACTCCAACCAAATTAAAATAACTGATATGTCAAAATATCCCTACCATAGCCCACATCAAATGACTCCTCTATTACCAGGGGAGTTAAAGTTCAATCTCTTGCGCCCATTGGCAGCCCAAGTGATTAGTGAAGCTAAAGAGTTAAGTGCTCAAGGTATGCCGCATTTGCGCAACTTATTGCGTGAAACTTTAAGGCCAATGAATTCGTTTTATACCAATAAAATCGAAGGCCAACATACCGAGCCTTTACTCATCGCTCGCGCGCTCAATAAAGATTTTTCTAAAGAACCTGATGAAGCACGTAGGCAACGTATCGCCATCGCACATATACAAACCGAACGTTCAGGTGAAGCGGCTTATCCACTATTTAATGCCAAAACTTTTTTTTCACCACAGGTAGTACAAGCGATACATGCTCATCTGCATTCACAGTTAAGTTCTGAAGATTTGATTCAGACCTTTATTCAAAGTGGGACCCAAGAGCAAACTGAAATCGTCAAACCGGGGCAATGGCGAGAACATGGTGTAGTGGTCGGCAAACATATTGCTCCTGATCCTAATGCCATTCCTAGTTTGATGGAAGCATGGCAAGCTGCATACCAATACGCCGTCGCGGGTGAAAATGCGCTCATCGCACTCATGGCTGCACATCACCGCTTAACTTGGATACATCCCTTTATTGATGGTAATGGACGTAGTGCCCGCTTGCATACCCATTTAGGGCTAGCAGCTCTGGGTTTAACTCAAGGATTATGGTCACCCATGCGCGGTTTGGCACGCGCACAAAATGATTATTACCTTCATTTAGCTCAGGCCGATCAGCCACGTCAAGGTGACTATGATGGACGGGGTGTATTGAGTGAAAACGCTTTGGTAGCAAGTATAGAATTTCTTATGAAGGTGTGTTTAGATCAAATTCAATTCATGGGAACTATGCTAGATATGGGACATTTTGAAGCGCGGTTATGCCAATTATTAGCCGCCAGCGCGACCAAAGTAGCGACTAAAGCGTTAAAGCTAGAAGCTGCTGCTCCTCTGACTTATTTAGCCACAGTACCATCCTTAGAACGCAATAAATTTAAAGGCATGATGGGTTTAGCTAGTCGTACTGCTGATCGGGTATTAGCTGACCTTTTTACGCTAGGCATCGTC
>JAIELM010000008.1 GCA_019752975.1 Undibacterium sp.
ACCTTCGGCTCGTCGTGCTACAGCACTGCCTTCGCCTCGTCGCCTAGACGCGAACGATTTAGAGATGGAATAACATGCGATAAAAAAGCCCGGCAAACTTGCTGGGCTTTTTTTGAATCAAAACAAAAATCAAACGTCAATATTCCCAGCCCGCAAAGCATTCCCCTCAATAAACGCTCTCCGCGGTTCCACATCGTCGCCCATCAAGGTAGTAAAAATCTGATCCGCGGCAATCGCGTCTTCGATTTGTACTTTGAGTAGGCGGCGGACTTTTGGGTCCATGGTGGTTTCCCATAGCTGCATTGGGTTCATTTCACCTAGTCCTTTGTAGCGTTGCTTGGAGACGCCGCGTTCGGCTTCTTCTCTTAGCCAGAGCATGGCGTGGTGGAAGTCGGTGACTTTGGCTTCTCTTGTGCGTTCGCCTTCGCCGCGGCGGATGTAGGCGCCTTCGCCTAATAGGCCTTTGAAGGTATTGGCGGCGTTTCCTAAGATTTGGTAATCGCTGCCAGTGACGAAGTCGGCGTCGATGCTGCTGACTTTGACGTTGCCGTGGTACATGCGTTCTATGCGTAAGCTAAATGCACCTGAGAGTTCGTCGGTGCGTACTACGGCTTTGACGGCGCTGTCGTTGATGGCGCTGGTGAGGGCGATTGCTGAGGCTTCGGCGTTTTCTGCGGTGTCTAGTGTTAAGTTGACCCCGGTCATGATTGCGGTTAATGCGGCGCGGTCGATCACGCGGGTTAGGCGCGTCATGACGGCGTTAGCTAGGTTAAATTGGCGTACCAATTCACCGAGTGCTTCGCCGACTATGGGTTCTGCGCCTGTGCTTGGTACCAGCGTTGCGCCATTGAGCGCGACGGTGGTCATGTAGCTGGCTTCTTCGGCGTCATCTTTTAAATAGCGTTCATCGCGACCGGCTTTGACTTTGTAGAGTGGTGGCTGGGCGATGTAGATGTGGCCGCGTTCCACTAGTTGTGGCATTTGGCGGTAAAACAAGGTGAGTAATAAGGTGCGAATGTGGGCGCCATCGACGTCGGCATCCGTCATGATGATGATGCGGTGGTAGCGCAGTTTGTCGGCGTTAAATTCGTCAGGGCCTATGCTGGTGCCTAGCGTGGCGATCAGGGTGGTGATCTGTTCGCTGGAGAGCATTTTTTCGAAACGGGCTTTTTCTACGTTTAATACTTTACCGCGTAGTGGCAAGATGGCTTGAAATTTACGGTCACGCCCTTGTTTGGCCGAGCCACCCGCGGAGTCACCTTCGACGATGTAGAGTTCGCACAGCGCTGGGTCTTTTTCTTGGCAGTCGGCCAGTTTGGAAGAGAGCCCCAAGCCGTCCATCACACCTTTGCGGCGCGTCAATTCGCGTGCTTTACGGGCGGCTTCACGGGCGCGTGAAGCTTCGACGATTTTGCCGCAAATGATTTTGGCGTCGTGCGGTTTTTCTTGTAAATAATCGCTGAGGGTTTTGGCGACGATTTCTTCGACCGGGCCGCGTACTTCGGAGGATACTAATTTGTCCTTGGTTTGTGAGCTGAATTTTGGCTCAGGTACTTTGACTGAGAGTACGCAGGTGAGGCCTTCGCGCATGTCGTCGCCGGTGACTTCGACCTTGGCTTTTTTTGCGTATTCGTGTTCTTCTATGTACTTGTTAATTACCCGTGTCATGGCGGCGCGTAGACCGGTTAAGTGGGTGCCGCCGTCGCGTTGCGGGATGTTGTTGGTGAAGCAGAGTACTTGTTCGTTGTAGGCGTCGTTCCACTGCATGGAGACGTCGACGGTGATGTTGGTGTTCTGATCCGACATGCGTTCGCCGGTGGCTTGGAAAATCGTTGGATGCAATACGCTTTTGGATTTATTGATGTATTCGACGAAGCCGCGTGTGCCGCCTTCAAAGGCGAAGATCTCTTCTTTGCCGCTTCGGTGGTCGTTGAGTTTAATTTTAACGCCGTTGTTTAAGAAGGAGAGTTCGCGGATGCGTTTTGCTAAAATTTCGTAGTGAAATTCTACGTGGCTAAAAATTTCTTCGTCTGCCCAGAAATGTACTTCGGTGCCGCGCTTGTCGGTGTCGCCTAGCACTTTGATGGGGGAGCAGACGATGCCGTCGATGGTTTCGATTTCACGGTTTTGGGGGACGCCACGGACGAATTCCATGGCATACATTTTGCCGTCGCGACGGATGGTGAGTTTGAGTAATTTTGAAAGGCCGTTGACGCAAGAGACACCCACTCCATGCAAGCCGCCTGAAACTTTATAGGAATTTTGATCGAACTTACCACCGGCGTGTAGCTCGGTCATGACGATTTCGGCGGCGCTTCTTTTGGGTTCGTGTTTATCGTCCCATTTGATCCCGGTTGGGATGCCGCGACCATTATCGGTAATCGAGATGGAATTGTCGGTGTGGATGGTGACGTTGATTTCGGTACAGTGTCCGGCTAAGGACTCGTCGATGGAATTGTCCAAGACTTCGAAAACCAAGTGATGTAAGCCAGTGCCGTCCGAGGTGTCGCCTATGTACATGCCGGGACGCTTGCGCACGGCTTCTAGGCCTTCTAGAATTTGGATCGAGGAAGCGCCATAGTTGGCGGATGCGGCTGCTCCTGTGAGTTCTGGAACTGGTGCTGGAGTTACTGGGGTGTTGTCTTGGGTATTCTCGGACATGGTTACCTTCTTTTTACGTACAATTTTTTGCTGCAATATGCTCAGTTTCTGCTCAGTTCCAAAACCTCGCAACGCAGTGTTACAGGGTCACAGAGTAAAAAGAGATGCGCAGAGAATAGATAGTGTTCTCCTGCGCTTCTTTTCAATTTCTGCGTTGCGGCGTGCCGCTCCGCTATGCCCACTATGTTGAGAGGTTGAGGTTTTTTTCTAAATCCGCATTGGCATGACGACGTATTTAAAATCAGTCTTGTCAGGTATGCTCAATAGCGCCGATGAATTGGAATCACCTAAGGCGATATTGATTTGATCGCATTTGAGGTTGTTCAATACATCGAGTAGATAGGTGACGTTAAAGCCGATATCTACGCTGTCGCCGCCGTAGTCGATTTCTATTTCTTCTACCGCTTCTTCTTGATCCGCGTTGGTCGATAAAATTTGCATTATTCCTGGTTCGATCACGCAGCGCACCCCTTTGAATTTATCTGAGGTCATGATGGCGACGCGTTGCAATGAACGTAGGAGTTTTTCACGGCTGAGGGTGAAATTATTTTTGTAGCCCTTGGGGATGACGCGATTAAAGTCAGGGAATTTACCTTCGACTAATTTAGAAATTAATTCGATGTCGGCAAAGGTCAATTTGACTTGATTGTTGGCGATATCTAATTGCACTAAGTCGTCTTTGTCTTCTAAAAGTCGCTGCAATTCGATGATGGTTTTGCGTGGAATGATGACTTCTTGACGGGCAAATTCTTGTTCTACTTCGACTTGGCAATAGGCGAGTCGATGACCATCGGTAGCGACGGCGATCACGTTTTTACCATCTACGACTAGGAGTAAGCCGTTGAGGTAGTAGCGTATATCTTGCTGCGCCATAGAAAAATGCACCATGTTAAAGAGGTGTTTTAAGGCTTTTTGCGGCAAGCTAACGCTGGCGTTAAAGTGCTCCGCTTGCGCGACTGTAGGAAATTCTTCGGCAGCTAAGGTCTGCAAAGAGAAGCGTGACTTACCCGCTTGCACGGTCATCTTTTTATTGTCTAGCTTGATGCTCACTTCGTGCTCTTCGGGTAGCGCACGTAAAATGTCTAAGAGTTTGCGCGCGGCGACCGTGGTGGCCGTGATCTCGCCACCGGAACCGATTTCCGCATGGGTGGTGATCTGGACTTCAATATCGGTCGATAAAAAAGATACTTTTTCGCCGTCTTTGCGGATGAGGATATTGGCCAGAATCGGCAATGTGTGCCGACGCTCGACAATACCACTCACAATTTGCAGGGGCCGCAAAAGGGTATCCCTGTGAGTTTTAACCAATTGCATTTTAACTCCTCACTGTTTTTGACAATAAAATTAAGGATGTTGATTGACTACAAAATAACTTATTATAAACTACAAAGTGCAAAAATATTTACTGCGGATTCTACGATAAGGTCTCTCTTGCAGCGCTTGTCACACTAAGGACACTAACCTTTCAGTGTCTGCTCAAGCACATGTAATTCATGATTGCATTCTGGATTTTTGCCGCGGTCTGCGGAGATTTTTCTGACCGCATGCAATACCGTGGTGTGATCTCTTCCACCAAATAATTCGCCGATTTCAGGCAGACTTTTTTGCGTTAATTCTTTGGCTAAGTACATGGCGATTTGGCGCGGTCTGGCGATGTTGGCTGGCCTGCGCTTGGAGTACATGTCCGCTACTTTGATATTGAAGAAATCGGCGACGGTTTTTTGTATATTTTCGACCGAGATTTGGCGGTTTTGAACTGACAATAAATCTTTCAGCGCTTCTTTGACGACGTCGATGGTGATGTCTTTGCCATGAAAGCGTGAGTAGGCCAAAATTTTGCGTAAGGCGCCTTCCAATTCACGCACGTTAGAGCGTAAATGTTTGGCCACAAAGAAGGCAACATCATCAGAAAATACCACCCCTTCGCTATGCGCTTTTTTGAGCAAAATAGCCACTCGCATCTCTAACTCTGGCGGTTCAATAGCGACGGTTAAGCCAGAATCAAAACGCGAAATTAAGCGGTCATCCATGCCCGTGATTTCTTTGGGATAGGTATCGCTGGTGATAATGATTTGTTTTTTTGCGGCGATTAAGGCTTCAAAGGCATAGAAAAATTCTTCTTGGGTGCGACTCTTACCGCCAAAGAATTGGATATCATCGATTAATAATAAATCGAGTGAGTGGTAATAGCGTTTGAACTCGTCGAAGCCTTTGCGTTGGTAAGCGCCGACCACGTCGCGCACATATTGTTCGGCATGGATGTAGCGGATTTTGGCGTTAGGCTTGTCATGCAAAATCTGATTGCCTATGGCATGGATCAAATGGGTTTTACCTAAACCCACACCGCCATAGAGAAACAAAGGGTTATACGATACACCAGGATTATTCGCCACTTGGATCGCCGCAGCACGCGCCAACTGATTGGCTTTACCAGTAACAAAGCTATCAAAGGTTAACTCTAAATTGATGCGGCTATTATCACGACGCGGGGAAGTTTCTGGTACGGCGTCAATATTACTGGCCTGATCTTCCCGATTCGCGACACTCGGCTCACCTGAGTGATTCGTCTCATTCGGCGGGCTGGTGGTGGAAAGCGGTTTTTTTGTCGCACGGGGATCAATGATAAATTCGACATTGACCGCGTCCTCCCAAAACTGGGTGGCGAACTCACTAATACGCCCGGCAAATTGTGCTTTTACCCAGTCTAATTTAAACCGATTTGGCGCACCTATACGCAAGCGACCTTCTTCAAAGTCGATCATTGTGAGAGGCTTAATCCAAGCACTAAACTGCTGCGGTGTTAGCTCCTGTTCAAGTTGAGTAGAGCAGGCTTGCCAGAAATTATCCATGTATCGCTTTAATATTTATTTTAAGAATTTGCTTAAAATGGGTGTGTTGAGTAAGGGATTATTGCTACCATAATCCCACGGCTGTTGAATTCTTACTTACTTTTTAGCCGTTTTCAAACCTCGCTATTCTACCCTTAAGGGGGCGAGTTATCCACAGGCTTCGTCAAATTTCTTTACGCAAAATTTTTGAGGAATGATTAAAAATCGTGCAAATTGATTGACAGTCGACCCCAAAGTAGTGTCTAATTCAGGGTTCCCTACCCGATTTATTATTTGTAGGGCTTACGCAAAAACGCCCCCGCGTTGTTACACCTTTATTGTCGTGCCTCTTTATTGCCGTGCCTAGTGCTGGTCTAAGGCTGATTCTGAGGTGCTGTCAGTATTGGCAGGGACAGTTTTGTGTAAGTCCTACGCTCAAAAAAGCGAGATCAACATGAAACGTACTTATCAACCCTCCGTAGTTCGCCGTAAGCGCACTCATGGTTTCCGCGCACGTATGGCAACCCGTGGTGGCCGCGCAGTTCTCAATGCACGTCGCGCTAAAGGCCGTAAGCGCTTAGCAGCTTAATCTGCCTTTGCCATTTAAGGCTTAATTGGCCTTAAGTAAGGTGGGTAAGGTATAAATAAGCACAGATGGTGTAAGTTGAGCATAGTCATAAAAAGGTCTAACTGATTTACTTGTGTAAAATTTAATTGTGACTAATGCCAATAATACCGCCGATACTGCAAAAAATTTATTGACTCGCGGTGATTTTGCGCGAGTCAGGCGCATCGTTAAAACGGATGAGTTTTCATCCGTTTTTCGTTTGCGCCCTGTACAAAAAACGCCACACTTTGTACTGTACGCTCGTGTTAATGCTTTGCCGCATGCCCGTTTAGGAGTAGTCGCGGCAAAACGTTTTGCCCCGCGTGCAGCTACTCGCAATATGATTAAGCGTGTTACGCGAGAAATTTTTCGCCAATCGCATTTACTCAATGTCGATTGCATCGTGCGTTTATCCCAGTCAGTTAATAGCAAGGCAGGACCTGCCACCAATGCCGCGTTAAAGCGGAATTTGCGGGAGGAAGTGCTACGCCTATTTGCTAAGCAGCGCGTCCTTAGTAATGATGTGGCGACTGAAGTGGTGCCCAATGTGGCGGCTGACATAGCAAGTAAGCTGATGACAAGTTCGGGTGTCGCATGAAAGCGTTCTTACTTCTCTTTTTGCGCGGCTATCAAATTACGATCAGTCCGATGTTGGGTCAAAATTGCCGTTTTTATCCTAGTTGTTCGAATTATGCGCTAGAGGCAATTAGCACACATGGCGCGGCTAAGGGGTGCTGGCTAGCTGGTAAACGTCTCTGTAAATGTCATCCGTGGCATGTGGGCGGGATAGATATGGTGCCGCCCAAGTCGACTGCTTACACCGATGCCGAAGTGATTGCGCTACCGACTGAGACGCAAGCTGACACTCAACATAAGACTCAACATAAGCCTCAACAACTTTTCCGTCACGCGCCTGATGAAAAAACACCGGCTGACCCCATCTTGGTGGCTGGCTCCTCCTTTACAACTTCCTGATCTTAATCGAATATACAAATGGATAAATTGGATATTAAGCGCACCGTTCTATGGGTCATCTTTGCTATGTCTCTTTTGGTTCTTTGGGACAAATGGATGCAACATAACGGCAAACCGTCAATGTTTTCTCCTGCGAGCACCGCAGTAGCAATTAAAAAGCCAGACGCTAGCGCATCGGCAAGCAGTGCCGTGGCCAACGCCGCCCAGGTTGCTTCAGCGCCACTTGTTGGTAGTGAGGCAGCACAAACAGCCGCGTTTAAAGGCGAAACCATCACCATCACCACTGATTTGGTCAAGGTTGATATCGATACACTAGGTGGCGAAATTAAGCGTTTAGAGTTGCTTAAATATGCTGATAGTGAGAATGCGAAAAAGAATGTGGTCTTGTTTGAAAAAACGGCAGAACGTACTTATGCCGCACAGACTGGTTTATTAGGCGGGCAATTTCCAAACCATAACTCTGCTTTTACCGCCTTACCTGGTACTCGTGTTTTAGGGGATGCGAACGAACTTAGCCTAGTTCTTGAGGCCGAGCAAGCGGGTGTAAAGTTGACGAAAACCTTCATCTTCAAGAAGAATGATTATGTCATTGGAGTAAAACACACGGTAACAAATAATACTATGGCATCTATTGTGCCGTCCTTGTATTTGCAACTGATCCATGACGGAACTAAGCCAAAATCTGGCGG
>JAIELM010000066.1 GCA_019752975.1 Undibacterium sp.
CGAACATGATTGCACACTTTTTCGGCTCTCTGGCGTTGTTGTTCCTCCTATCAACGTGAAGGTTGCGTCGTCGTCACTCCTAGCCAGAAAGCCGAAAAAATGCACACTCATATCCGTCCAACCGCCGTTTCTAGGATAATATTGCCTCAGCTAGACATCCCGCCGAAGAAAGTGCTTAAGCACCACGACGCCGATGCAGTTTTATGTCAATCTTAACCAACATAGGCTTTAGCAAAATGACCCCCAATGTGCAGCTAACTAAATCTGCAAAACCATCTGCAAACCCGTCTGCAACTTCTCCTGGAACTTCTTCTGCGAATCCGGCCGCGGTAGCAAGTAGCAGGGCGAGCAACAAGCTTGGTCACAAGATTGGTCGCTTCACCGTCACAGATAAGTTAGGCAGCGGTTCCAACGGCAATGTCTTATTGGGTCATGATCCCATCATTGATCGCGCTGTCGCGATTAAGATACTCAACACCTCTACAGGCGTTGGCGACAAAAAGCAACGTGAGCAACAATTCATCAACGAAGCCCGCGCCGCAGGTCGCTTATCGCACCCCAATATTGTGACCATCTACGATGCCTCAACCGAGGCCGGCACCACCTTCATCGCAATGGAATTTTTACAGGGCAAAGACCTACGTGAAATACTCGCCAGTGGCAAACGCTTTAGCATCGTGGAAGCAGCAGGGATCGCCTACAAAATAGCCAATGCCTTGGCTTACGCCCATACTCAAGGAGTGATTCATAGAGATATCAAGCCAGCGAATATTTTCATCGTCGAAAATAATCAACCCAAAGTTGTGGATTTTGGCATCGCTAGAGTACCCAATCGCTCGCTAGACGAACACGGACAACCGCAAACCCTTTTTAAAAATAATATCATGGGGACGCCCAATTACATGTCGCCGGAACAGGCTTCTAGTGAACCTGTCACACCGCTGACCGACGTGTATTCTTTGGGGGCAGTATTGTACGAAATGCTGACTATGCAAAAACCTTTCTCGGCCACTGATTTTGATAAATTACTCTACAATATCATCCACAAAACGCCTAAGTCGCCGGACATCATTAACCCGGAAGTACCTGAAAAATTAGCTTACATCGTGATGAAAGCAATGCAGAAAAAAACCAGTCGGCGCTATCAAGGTGCGGCGGAAATGGCACTATCATTGAATAAGTTTTTAGCGCGCGAGAGGCGTGCAAAGCGTATCGCAGAGAAGAATTTCACTACTACTGGCAAAGGCGCTATTTTTCAAGAGCATGCCTCATTTTGGCTGCTGGGCGGGGGACTAATTACACTGACTATACTGATTGTTTGGTGGCTACAGTAGTAGCAAACTTGCCCTAGAAAAATGGGAGACGTAAAAAAAGCGCCTAGGCGCTTTTTTTGTTCTTTTAACTCTCCAAAGACTTCTCGTAGTTTGCTACACCTTCGAGTATCTCTGCTCTGGCTTCGTCAGGCCCACCCCAACCATCGACTTTCACCCATTTGCCTTTTTCTAGGTCTTTATAGTGTTCGAAGAAATGTTGAATTTGACGCAGGCGCATTTCATTCATATCTTCTGGTTTTTGCCAATGTTCGTAGATGGGTAAAATTTTATCGATAGGGACAGCCAGAACTTTGCCATCCTTACCAGCTTCGTCGGTCATATTCAAAATACCTATAGGACGGCAACGTACAACCACACCAGGAATTAAAGGAAATGGGGTAATCACCAAGACGTCAACCGGATCGCCATCGCCGGAAATGGTGTTTGGAACGTACCCATAGTTACAAGGATAATGCATGGCAGTACCCATAAAACGATCAACAAAAATAGCGCCGCTTTCTTTATCCACTTCATACTTGATTGGATCGGCATTCATCGGAATCTCAATGATGACGTTAAAATCGTTAGGCACATCGCGCCCAGCTGAAACTTTATTTAAACTCATAGCACACCTCAGGTAAAAGGGAGATTATAGCGATTTTTGAGGCCACTTGGTGCATTGCAACAAAAATAAGCCTAAGCAATGGAATGCATTTTGAGTCGCAGTATCTTCTTGCTAGACACAGGTCTAAGTAGTGTGGAATTTATATCGCACAGTGTTTTCAACGCTCCATAAGCGCTCCATAAGCGCTCAATAAGCGCTCCATAAGCTACTGCGGGATTGTCCGAATAGCGATTGCAAGCGCCCTAAGGCGATTCAGCTCATCAATAGAAATAGAATTAGAATTAGAACTAGCAGCGGAAATAGACTATATGATTCCGGTCGTTATGGTGATCGCCATTCACGCCAAAGCGCATGCACGATAATACTTTGCCGCCTCTTCACCCTGACCGATTGCCTCATGTAGTTGGGCTAGATTGAGATTGGCTTCACGCCTAGTGATGCCCTCTTGGCTGTGCGCTAGCGCATCCTCCATATGGACTTGTGCTTTGCCCCAGAGTTTTTGTTTGAGACAGAGTACGCCCAAGGTCAATTCTAGTTCTGGGTTGTTGACTTGCGTTTGCAGCCAAGATTCGCAGTTTTCAATTTGGGTTCTGAGTGCCACTGAACCTTCTGCACCGATCGCTTCTCGATACACGCGTAATAGTCGATTATCCCAATCTTCGGCGATAGATTTTTCTACGATCTTACGTGCTTCATCTGCTAATTGACACTGATTAAAAGCCCTGGCTGCGCTGTAGGCGATATATCGATTTTGGCGCTCTGAGGCTGGTACTTCATTCCAAACACGACGTAGTGATTCGCCGTCGTGTCCGTGATCCCTCAATAAGGCGTCGTAGGCCATCTCACGCAAGCGTCCTGATAGAGCAGGATGAATGGCATGATTTTTTTCTAAGGTACGCACTAACTTTAAAACTTCACCCCAATTTTTAGCTTGTTGGTTCGCTTTTAAAGCCCAACGAAGTACTTGAATATGCCGCTTTCCTTTGGCATTCAGTTCTTTGATCGCTTCTAGCGCGGGCTCCGCTTTGTGTTCGTCCACATAGAGTTCAGTCATGGTGACTAGGCGTGCGGTTTTGTATGCGGCCTCATCTTCAATCTTTGCGAACCACGTATCACGTCTTTCAAATTGGCTCATGTGATGCGCCGCCTTAGCACCGATAAGTGCGCCTAGGGCCTTATTTTCAGGCAGTTCTAAAGTTTTGGACGCTGACTTTTCCGCATGCCCAAAACGTCCTTCAAACAGGGCTTTAAGTGCTTCACGCAGCGCCCGATTGCTTTCGCGTTCGCGCTTAGTTTGTCTATATTCGGCGACTTTCTTTGGCATATCGAAGGCCGCCGTCAATGTGCGCATGATCCAATATAGAACAAAAAATAGTGCCAGCACCAATAACAAAAAGAAATTCAGCGAGATATCAATACGGGTTGGTGGATAAAATAAAACCACATTACCTGGATTAAAACGTCCACCCACAGCCAGTAGCGCCGCTAAGGCAAAGAGGATGATGATTCGGATAAAAAGTCGCATGCTGAGCTTAGGGTTTGATCTTAGGGTTTAATCTTGAAGTTGCGAACCGAATTAAGACTTTCGGTCAATGCAGGCATCTCTATCGAGAGATTATTACTTTGAATTTGCTTAAGTAATGACTGCGCCGATTGTGCTTGTTTGGTACGCACGTCAAAATACTTAGCGATGATATCCTGTGCTGAAATCATATCGCTACGAAAGGCGTTTTCATTTCTAGACAATAGCGCTAAACGGGCATTCAACAAACGTAATTTAAGATTTTCTTTGGCAAAATAAGCTTGATTCGGAGCCAGCAATAAAGCGTCGGGCGCATTGACATTTCTCACGCGTATGAGTTGTTTGACTTCCGTCCACATCTCGCTAGAAAAACTCTGCCACTGGTCTTGTAGCCGCGTCGCCAAAGTATTTTCACTCTCGGCTTCAGTGGTTTTCTCGTTTTTTTCTTTGCTAATTTTTGGCAAAACGCGTAAGGGTACTTTAGGTGGAGTAACAGTAATCGGCGGTTTTTCGTCGGCCCATAGAGGAATACTATCCACCTGTGCAATGACGCTATCTAATCGCAATACCAAACCAGTCATATCTAGTTGCGGTAAGGCCTTTAATTTTTCTATGTCCTTCGCAATCGCCCGACGCACGGCAATAAATTGGGCTTTCTCAGATTTTGCTAACCGACCATCTGCGTTTTGCAAAGCAATCAATGCGCCCTGTACATTGCCCGCCAATTGTAATTGCTGACTGGCGGTAGAGAGCACTTGCTCTATCTCGGCCAGCGCCCATTCATCTCGATTCTTGGATAAATCTTGATACAACTGTTCTAAAGCCAGTTGCTGACCTTGCGCTTCGGCCTGTTTACCCTCTAGTAAAATCACTTTGGACTGAATCTCTTTCGAGGATTCCTGCACTGTCTTGGCGATACCTTTGATCTCGCTATTATTGATATCCGCATTCTGCAAACGACGCGCTACTTCTTCACGTAAAGTAGTTATTTGATTGTGCGACGAGACCCACTGAATCACCAATAATACGGCTAAAACACCGGAAACAAGATACGGTGTACCAATTGTAAATGTGCTGGCGGCTGGCTCGGCGGCTTCTTTTACAATAGGCGCGGCAGGAGTTTCGGTAGCATCAGAGGGCGACATAGGTTCAGGAGTAAGGGTAGTGGGTTGTATAATTTCTGTCATAACTGAGATTGTAACGCGAGTAAGAGCTTTTCGTCTCCTGATGCTGTCAATGTAATCGACACAAAACCGAGTCCACGTGCGCATTGTTCAATGCGAAAGTGCGGCACAAATAAATTCTGCTGTCGCATTTTATTAACAAATGCATGTTCACCAGACGAAACGTCTGACTGAAAATCGAGCTGACCACACCATTGCAATAGGGTTTTTAACGATTCTGAGCTAGTGATAACCCAAGTGTTTTGTTGGTTCAAAAACGCCATTAGCTGCCGCTGTTTTTCTTGGTCAAAGTTAGGAATGACGCGACGATAGGCAACCACTTGCGCTACCTCGACGCCGCGCTCTAGCAATGCCTCGCGCAAAAATTCACGTCCCGACTCGCCACGCACGATCAACACCGATTTTCCACGTAAATCATCTAAGGGCAGAACCTCAAATAGGGTTTCAGAATCCGTGCGTTCCTGGTTCGTGGGGCTAAAAATGTGATGTTGTTGCGCAGCTATGCCGTGTGTATGCAATGTGCTTCTGCTCGCTGCACCCATCACACCTATGGCGAGCTGCTTGGGCCAAGTGAGACCTAACTGCGCTAATTGCTCAAACACCGCATCAATCGCGTTGGGACTGACGAACACGACCAAACTAAACTCACTCAAACGCCTTAATACGTCGTCCAGCACACCCTTTGCCGCAATGGATTCTAACGCGGCTATTTCAAATACTGGAAAGTGATGTGGCGCGTAGTTCTTTTCACTCAATTGTCGAAAAAAATCTAGCGACTGTTTTTCTGGTCGAGTGAGAATCACATTCATGTTAGGCACGGCAATCCGCCAAAATCGCCTCGGCATCTTGCTCGCGTAAGGCCGCGACCACCTGTTCACCTAAAGCTAAAAAATCACTCGCATGTCCTCTTACCTCGGCTTTCGCGGTTCTCACACCATCCGGCGTCGCCACCATGGCACGTAAGTACATTTGTCCGTTTTCCACCTCGGCAAACGCCGCTAAAGGAATTTGGCAGCTCCCGCCAAACGCCTTAGAAACGGCTCTTTCAGCGTTCACGGCTTGATAAGTCTCCAAGTGATTGAGTGGCTGCAAACACGCGAGTAAATCCAAGTTTTTTGCCAAGATCTCTATCGCCATTGCTCCCTGCCCAGCCGCGGGTAAACTCTCGACAGGGTCTAAGAAAGATTTTATCCGCTCTGGTAATCCTAGGCGCTTAAGCCCTGCCGCAGCCAAAATAATCGCGGCATACTCTCCACTATCTAACTTACGCAAACGGGTATCCAAATTACCGCGTAAAGGCAGAATTTTTAAATGCGGAAAACGCGCTGCAATCAACGCTTGACGGCGTAAGCTACTGGTTCCGACCACTGCGCCAACCGGCAATTGTGCCAGCGAAGCAAAATCATTCGACACAAAGGCATCGCGCGCATCAGCTCTGTATAAGATGGCCGCCAAACTAAAACCATCCGGCAGATCCATAGGCACATCCTTCAGAGAATGCACCGCCAAATCAGCCCGCCCCTCCTCCATGGCCACTTCTAATTCTTTAACAAACAAGCCCTTACCGCCCACTTTGGACAAAGCACGATCCAAAATCTGATCACCCCGCGTGGTCATGCCTAAAATTTGCACATCACAAGTAGGATACAAGGCGAGCAAGCGCGCACGTACATGTTCGGCCTGCCACATGGCGAGGCGACTTTCACGTGTGGCGATAGTGATTTTGGCAGGAATAGAATTCACAAAACAGCTTTCAATAAATAGAATTAATCGCGCAACGGCGCGTGTTTTCGATTGAATCGCGAAAAGTCGATTGCAACATCCCTCAACAGAAAGGCACAAAGGAAAAATAAAAAAACCGCAATGAAAAACTAAGCCTTCTGTCTTTTTCTCTGGTTCGCAGCGTGCCGCTCGCCTATGTTAAGAGCTCTTTAGACATGAATGTCCCGCAAGCGCCTCTACAGAGTGAGAATTTTACCATGCGGCTAACTTGCCTTGACAATTTAGGCAATCAAACGGCATCATGCCAGCATAAATTTAGGCATTTGAACCATTTTGGATACCCCATGAACCAACCCAGCGACAAACAGCACTTAATTCTCACCGGCGACCGCCCGACCGGCCCGCTCCATTTAGGCCACTTTGTCGGCAGCTTACGTAATCGCGTCATGTATCAAGATAAGTACCAGCAATTTATCATGATCGCCGACGCCCAAGCATTGACCGACAACATGGATAATCCAGCCAAAATTCATGACAATGTGATGGAAGTGGCCTTGGATTATCTCGCCGTTGGAATTGATCCTAGCAAATCCACGATACTGATTCAGTCACAAATCCCAGAGCTCACCGAACTCACTTTTTACTACATGAATTTAGTGACAATTGCGCGATTGGAACGCAATCCAACAATTAAACAAGAAATCATTTTACGTAATTTTGAACGTGACATTCCGGCGGGTTTTTTCACCTATCCGGTCAGCCAAGCCGCCGACATTACCGCTTTCAAAGCCAGCTTAGTCCCAGTGGGTGAGGATCAAATCCCCATGATAGAACAAACCAATGAAATCGTACGGCGCTTTAACCGCTTAGCCAAAAAAGACATTTTAGTTGAATGCGAAGCCCTAGTTCCCGAGATTGGACGCCTGCCTGGTATCGATGGCAAAGCCAAGATGAGTAAATCGCTAGGCAACGCGATTAACTTAGGAAGCAGCGAAGCAGAAATTAAAGCCGCCGTAAAAAACGTCTACACCGACCCGCTGCATTTACGCGTCGATGATCCCGGACACTTAGAAGGCAATGTTGCCTTCATCTATTTGGATGCTTTTGACACCGACAAAGAAGCGGTCGCTGCCATGAAAGAACATTATGTACGTGGTGGTTTAGGTGACTCCAAAGTCAAGGCGCGCTTAGAAACCGTGCTGCAAGAAATGCTCAGGCCAATACGCGAACGTAGACAAGAATACGAGAAAGACCGTGGCCATGTTTTGCAAATTCTAAAACAAGGTACAGAAAAAGCGCGCGAAGTTGCGGCCAAGACCAATGCAGAAGTGATGGCCGCTTTAGGATTGAAGCATTTTTAAAAATGATTTCCCTAAAATGATTTC
>JAIELM010000031.1 GCA_019752975.1 Undibacterium sp.
GCCCAGCTAGAGATGGCGCTCACTGCGGCGAAATTGGCTGACAATAATACGCCAAAATTCGTATTAAAAAATCTCTTATGGACACGTCCTGCTGTGGTTGATACAGAAGGTTTAATCGTTCATATCGCTTTATATCCTGAAGAGAATGCTGAGCTTGGTTTTGAGATTTACAGCGACAGCGACGATGGCGAAAGTCAAGTGTTTAGCCGAGGTGTATTGGGAGCCGCATCTGAAGGGGAAAACGCGAGTTATGTTCACGATTTAATTGCATTGCGTGGACAGTGTAGTCATGCTCATATGGATGCGGAACGATGCTATGCCTTGTTCCAGCAAATGGGCATACACTATGGTCCTACTTTTCAAGGTTTGAATGAGATTTTCATCGGGCAAGAACGCATGCTCGCTAGAATAAGTTTGCCAGCTTCCGCTGTGTCTTCCGCAGATAGTCAGAGCTACACTTTGCATCCAAGTTTAATCGACGCTGCCTTGCAAGCCTGTATCGGTTTATTGGCGACGGAAGCCGAAGTAGCTACTTTGATGTTGCCGTTTTCCTTGGCGACGATGCAGGTGTTAGCGCCATGTACCAGCACCATGTGGGTGCTAGTCAGTTCTAAGGCGGTTGACAACAATGAGCATACGCTGGATTTGGATTTATGTGATGAGACTGGTGCTGTATGCGTGCGCTTTGGTCAGTTGGTATTTAGGGTGGTAACTAAGCTTATCACTAATTTAGCAGCTAATTTAGACGCTAATTTAGCAGCTAAGTTGACACATGAGCGTGTGAAAACATTGGCATTAAATACGCAAGCAATGCAATCATCTATCAGTGCCCCGGTTCCGCGTGCCGAAGAAGAACAAGGTGAAGTAAGAACCGAAGATTTGCAGGAAAAAGCTACCCGTTATTTCGTTCGCTTGCTGTCGACTACGCTTAAGTTGCCTATCAATAGCATAGATGCACACGCTCAAATGGAATCGTATGGTATCGATTCCGTGATGGTACTGGATCTAACGCGTAAGTTAGAAAAAGTCTTCGGTAGCTTGTCAAAAACGCTGTTCTTTGAGTATCAGACGATAGCGACATTGAGTGGATATTTCTTGCACAATCATAGCTTGGAGATGCATGCTTTGTTGGGTGAGAAAGCAATCGAAAAGCAGCATCTTAATCGCAGTGTGGCGGCAGTTGTACCCGCAGCTGTACCCGCAGTATTTGACCATGCTATTCCCGCCTTCACGAGCCAAGGTTCGCGTTATTCATCGCCATCTTTTACTCGTCGCAATACGCCCCAAGAGCACACTGACATCGCCATCATCGGTGTCGCTGGTCGTTATCCACAGGCGAGTAATTTAGAGCAGTTTTGGACTAACCTGAGTCAAGGTAAAGACAGTATCACGGAAATTCCGTCTGAACGTTGGGACTATAAACTGTACTACGATGCCGATCGCGAGCAAGCCAATAAAACCTATGGCAAATGGGGTGGTTTTATCGATGGTGTCGATTTATTTGACCCATTATTCTTTAACATTTCGCCACGTGAAGCCGAGCGCATGGATCCGCAAGAACGTTTGTTCTTGGAATGTGTCTATGGCACTTTAGAAGATGCTGGTTATACCAAAGAAAATATCACCGAGCACGCCGATGTAGGCGTATTCGTCGGTGTCATGTACGAAGAATATCAACTCTACGGCGCGCAGGAACAGGTCAGAGGACGTAATCTCGCTGTCCTCAATAGTCCGGCCTCAATTGCCAACCGCATCTCCTACTACTGCAACTTCAATGGACCTAGCATAGCGCTAGACACCATGTGTTCTTCCTCATTGACAGCGATCCACTTAGCGATACAAAGTCTGCAAAGAGGTGATTGTAGTGTTGCGATAGCTGGTGGAGTCAATGTCTCTATCCATCCCAACAAATACCTGATGCTAGCGCAAGGTAAATTTATTTCAGGCAAAGGTCGTTGTGAGAGTTTTGGAGAAGGCGGAGAAGGTTATGTGCCAGGTGAAGGGGTAGGTGCGATTTTACTCAAACCGAAAGCCCAAGCGATAGCGGATGGCGATCATATTTACGGCATTATTAAAGCCACTGCGGTGAATCATGGTGGCAAGACCAATGGTTATACGGTTCCCAATCCTAACGCACAAGCCAAGGTGATAGAGCATGCCTTACGCGATGGCGGTATTGATGCCCGTAGCGTCAGCTACATCGAAGCGCACGGCACAGGCACGAGCTTAGGTGATCCGATAGAAATTGCTGGGTTGTCCAAAGCTTTTCACGCTTGGACGCAAGATAGGCAATTTTGCGCGATAGGTTCAGCCAAATCGAACATAGGGCATTGCGAAAGCGCTGCCGGCATTGCTGGTGTGACCAAGGTGTTATTGCAGATGAAGCACAAGCAAATCGTGCCTAGTTTGCATTCAGAGACGCTCAATCCAAATATCGACTTTAGTGCTTCCCCGTTTGTGGTGCAGCAAAGTTTAAGTGAATGGAAACGCCCTATCATCACAAGCAATGGCATACACAAAGAGTATCCGCGCATTGCTGGGATTTCCTCGTTTGGTGCTGGTGGAGCGAATGCCCATGTGGTGATTGAAGAATACCTTGCTCCACAAGCTCAAGTGCAAGCACAAGCGCAAGTACAACAAATGGCACAAACTGGACCTGCCTTAGTAGTTCTCTCGGCTCGCAATGAAGAGCGCTTACAAGAACAGATTCAATTGCTGATGACAGCGATTGTCACGCCAGTGAATTTGGTCGATCTTGCTTACACCTTACAAGTGGGACGCGAAGCGATGGAAGAGCGTCTAGCGATCATTGCCGATTCTATCGATGAATTACGTGAGAAATTGCAAGCCTTAGCCAAAGGTGATGAGCACGTTGAAGCTGTCTATCGAGGCCAAGTCAAACGTAACAAAGAAGCGATGGCTGTATTGCTTACCGATGAAGATATGCTCAAAGCCATACAATCATGGGTAGAGAAAGCCAAGTACGACAAGTTACTCGATCTATGGGTTAAGGGTTTGGCGTTTGATTGGCGTAGGCTATATGGAGAGGAAAAACCCCAGCGTCTTAGCTTACCTACTTACCCATTCGCTAGACAGCGCTATTGGGTGAAGAGCAGTGAGGTGCATTCTTCGGCACTGTCTACACTCGGCACAGTCATTCATCCACTTTTGCACAGAAACACCTCGGATATTTTTGGACTGCAATTTAGCACCCATTTTAGCGGTAAGGAATTTTTCTTGGCAGATCATGTGGTGGAAGATGTCCGCCTGCTTCCAGGTGCGGCGCAATTGGAAATGGCCTATTGTGCTGCTCGACAGGGCTTACGTATGGAGCGCGGCTTTGCTCTCAAAAATATTGTATGGATGCACCCCATCACGGTGGACGATGCGGGATTGGAAGTGCATATTGTCCTTCATCCTGAAGGTGATGGAACAGTCAGTTACGAAATTATTGATGATGGCGAGGATGGCGAGGCTTCTGTATTTAGCAGCGGTAAAATGGTGGCGACCTCGCCCGAAATGTCAGGTGCAATTGCTGCGCAGGATGTGGCTACGCTGCGCCTGCAATGTACGCAAGCTCATCTGACTGCGGAACAATGTTATGCCAAGTTCACCCAAGCAGGTTTGCAATATGGGCCGGCTTTTCAAGCGTTGAACGAACTTTTCGTCGGCACAGATCAAGTGCTGGCACGAATCAGCTTACCTGTTTCTGTGCAGGCCTCGCTAGCACTTTACGCCTTGCATCCTAGTCTTCTTGATGCTGCTTTGCAGGCGACACTTGGTATGCAAGTTGGAGCTGATTTTGATACCACTGAGATGACCTTAATGTTGCCGTTTGCGTTGGGTGCATTGGAAGTCTTTGCCGCTTGTACTAGCACGATGTGGGCAGTGGTGCGCTATAGCGCTGGAAGTGCTAGGCATGATCCTGTGCAGAAATTGGATATTGATTTGTGCGACGATGCAGGTACTGTCTGCGTACGCTTTAAGCAATTTTGTCTAAGACCTCTGGTGACCGATCCTACTCTAGGTAGAGATACTGCTATCGGCGCTACTATCAGCGTTACTACAGTTTCGACTAAGGCTGAAATAGCGATCGTTATTCCCGAAACGTCTGCGGTACCCGTGGTGGCTGCGCCCCCTGAATTACCGAAATTCGCTTCCTTAGCTCCGCCTGCTCCGTCAGTGTCGATACCCATCGATACGCTGTTACTCGTCCCAGAGTGGGAAGTGCAAGTGGCTGATATTACTGGCATCGATCCACAAGAATTTTCCACGCATGTAGTGCTGTTGTGCGGTCTTGAAGCACTGGATTTACAACAAGATCATCCTAAAGCCCATCTGCTGAATTTGGCGATTAGTGGGGATATTGCGCACGACTATACCTTTGCCGCAGGTGTGCTGCTTGAGCAGTTACAGCAGTTGCATCGTCAGCCAGGGAAACATTTGATTCAAGTGATTGTGTCCACACAAGGTGAGGCGCAGATGCTACTGGGATTAGGAGGGATGCTGCGTAGTGCGCAGATGGAAAATGCACGTCTGGTGGGTCAGGTAATCGGTGTTGAGACGCATCAGCAAGTGCGGCAAGCTGTGACGGAAAACCGATATAGTGGGGCGAATCAAGTGCGCTATCGCGATGGTCACCGTATGATTGTCGAATGGCGTGAACAACCCAAGCTGTCTAACACCGCACCGCAATGGAAGGATCAAGGTGTGTACCTGATCACAGGTGGTGCGGGTGGTTTAGGGCTTATTTTTGCACGGGAAATCGCTATTCAAACTCGTAATGCGGTGTTGATCTTAACCGGTCGTTCGGCGCTCAATGAAACAATACAAGCGCAGATCCGTCAGCTGGAGGTGTTAGGTGCGACGGTGCATTATCGCGCTTTAGATGTGGGTGACGCCAACGCGGTGACAGAATTGGTGCATAGCCTCGCTGAGCAGTTTGAAAGTCTCGATGGCATTATCCATAGCGCTGGCGTGCTACGCGATAGTTTGATCGGCAACAAAACCAAAGCGCAATTAAATGAAGTGTTCCATGCCAAGGTGGCGGGGATCGTTAATCTTGATCAGGCTAGCCGTGACATGGAACTTGATTGTTTCATCTGTTTCTCTTCAATCGCTGGTGCCTTAGGCAATATCGGACAGCTTGACTACGCCGCGGCGAATGCCTTCATGGATGCTTACGCGCATTACCGTGCAGATTTGACTGCGCAGGGGAGCCGTTATGGGCATACCTTGAGTATTAATTGGCCGCTGTGGGAAGAAGGTGGTATGCAAATTAGCGCGTCGCAGCGCGAGCTAATGGCACGCCACATGGGTCTCCATGCTTTGCTTACCGAGAGCGGCCTACATGCTTTACGTCAGGCCCTGTCCTGTGCTTGGAATCAGCTTTTGGTTGTGTCAGGCAAAGCGGAGCGATTACGCCCAATGCTGTTGAATGGAAAAACCAAAACAAATGCAGTCGCACCAAAACCAGATGCGAATATCAGAACAAGCCAAGATGGCAGCAGTATGCCTACTGAGCAGAACTAAGGAGATGACCGTGCAAGATAAAGTAAAAAATAGTTTGGTGGGAATGGTGTCCTCACTCATCGAGGTTAGGCCTGAAGATATTGATGGTGATACCGCCTTAAGCGGTTATGGTTTTGATTCGATTTCCTTGACCAAGTTTGCCAAAGCCATTAGCGACCAATATAAAATTGAACTTACACCGACGATCTTTTTTGAATATCCAACTTTGGATGGTCTAGCCAATTATCTGGTGCGTGAGCATGCCGCTGTATTTGCGCAAAATCATATCCTGTTACCAGTTGAAGTGTCCAAACCCAGTAAAGTAGTCACACCACCCCAAAGTGCAGCAGGACGTCTTCTCGCGCGTCCTCGTGGAGGTTTTGCTTTGCCATCGATATCGAATGCTATTGCCCCTTCAATTACTCCTTCAAGTACTCCTTCATTCGCCTCTCCAGTTACGACATCGCGTCGGCAATTGAGTGGATTCGCTGATGAACCGGTGGCGATTATAGGGATGAGTGGACAATTTCCAATGGCTGGTAATATCGACGAATTTTGGCAGGCACTTGTCGAAGGCAAGGATTGTATTAGCGAAATTCCGACCGATCGTTGGGATTGGCAATCGATTTACGGTGATCCTAATTTGGAAGAAAATAAATCGAATATCAAGTGGGGCGGTTTTATCGATGGTATTGCTGATTTTGATCCGCTGTTCTTTGGCATCTCACCAAAAGAAGCAGAATTGATGGATCCTCAGCAGCGTTTGATGATGCTGCATATTTGGAAGGCATTGGAGGATGCAGGTTATGCTGGTTCTGCACTCTCAGGTAGTAATACTGGGATTTATGTGGGAACGATCGCAAGTGGATATGCCAACTTGATTAGCCGCGCCAATGTGGCGATTGAAGGTTTTTCTGCGACGGGTTCTGTGTCTTCGGTAGGCCCAAATCGCATGAGTTATTTCCTTGATTTTCATGGCCCAAGCGAGCCGGTAGAAACAGCTTGCTCAAGCTCGTTGGTGGCCTTGCGGCGTGCTGTTTTGGCGATTAGAAGAGGTGAATGTGGCGTGGCGATTGTGGGTGGGGTCAATACCATTGTCACGCCAGACCTGCATATCAGTTTCAACAAAGCGGGCATGCTCAGTGAAGATGGTCGCTGCAAAACCTTTTCTAGTGCAGCTAACGGCTACGTACGCGGCGAAGGTGTGGGGATGGTGGTGTTAAAGGCGCTGTCTGCGGCAGAACGTGATGGCGATCATATTTATGGTGTGGTGCGCGGTACTGCGGAAAATCATGGTGGACGGGCTAGTTCTCTGACCGCCCCGAATCCCAAGGCGCAGGCCGCTGTCGTTAAAAGGGCGTACCAAGATGCGGGCATTGATCCACGTACGATTACTTATATCGAAGCCCATGGCACTGGTACCAGTCTAGGCGACCCAATTGAAATTAACGGTTTGAAAGCGGCATTTAAGGAGCTATACAGTGAGGTCACGGATGAGGTCGTCAGTGCAGTGACTGAAAAGCATTGTGGACTTGGCTCCGCAAAGTCAAATTTCGGACATCTAGAGCTCGCGGCAGGCATCGTTGGTGTGATCAAGGTTTTACTGCAAATGAAGCATAAAACTTTGGTTAAAAGTTTGCACTGTGAGAGCGTAAATCCCTATATTCATTTTGATGATAGCCCATTTTATGTCGTGCAAGAAGCACGACCATGGACTGCTTTGTCAGATGCGAATGGCAAGGATTTGCCACGTCGTGCTGGTGTGAGCTCGTTTGGTTTTGGCGGCGTTAATGCCCATATTGTATTGGAAGAATACATCGCCACTGAGCCAATTTCACCTGCTTCAACAGAGCCTGTCATTGTGCTGCTCTCAGCACGCAAGGATGCTCGTTTACAAGAGCAGGCGCAGGAGTTATTGACCTTCATCAGTGAGCGACAAACTGAACATAGTGTAGCACTTCGTGACCTTGCCTACACCTTGCAAGTTGGGCGCGAGGCGATGGAAGTGCGACTCGCATTGGTGGTCAATTCGTTTGCCGAGTTGCGCGATAAATTGACCCAAGTTGTGGCGGGTGTGACTAATATTAATCAGGTTTATCGTGGACAGATACTACGCAATCGAGACGCGATGAATGCCGATGAGCATATCGCGAATACCGTACGACAATGCTTAGTTGAAGGACGGTTCGGTCAATTGCTTGATTTATGGGTGACTGGTTACAATCTAGATTGGAATCGT
>JAIELM010000556.1 GCA_019752975.1 Undibacterium sp.
AGCTATTTGGGTTGGGGACATTTTTAAACTGAATGCATCGGTCTTAGGAAAGGTAGATGCCATATACGATAGAGCGGCTTTGGTAGCACTGCCAGCGACGATGCGGGCGGACTATACAGCGCATCTGATCGCCATCACGCACGCCGCACCACAGTTGTTGATCACTTTTGAATATGATCAAAGCTGCATAGATGGGCCGCCGTTTAGCCTCACTGGGCATGAGGTGGGAACACATTACCGACAGTTTTACCAAGTCCACAAATTATTTAGTAGCGAGGTTCAGGGTGGACTAAAGGGTAAGGTGGCCGCAGATGAAACCGTGTGCTTGCTTACCCGCTCGCATGCTTAGGCAATACAATACCTAGCTAATCGCCATTTCTAGGTTAAGCACCAATCAGAAAGAGCGCAATACTACAGGCAAAGCCGATAAACCACACCAACGAACGCAAACCACCGCGCCCATGTAAGTATAAAAAACCGTAGCAGACGCGGGCGATGATGTAAGCAATGGCAAGCGCGTCTATGCGTGCTTGTGCTGCATGCACGGCATGCGCAATCAAGACACCAGCAATAAAGGCACTGTTAGATTCAAAGGAATTTAAATGTGCACCCAAGGCACGTTTTGCCATCCCTTCCGCGTCATCAAAAAACTGCCGTGGCGAGTGGTCATTATTGCGTAGCTTTCCCTGTTTAGCGCTAGCAATGCTGAACCAAACATAGGGAAGCATTACCGCGATGAGTACACACCAGTATGCGATCGTCATATTTTATCCAAGAGAGAATGGTAGTTGAAGCAGTGTACTGTTGAATGGCGTCTCGATCAAGCTAGTCTCTTTACTGCACCACAGCAGCACCGTGTTTGGTTTAAAAAAAAAATAGCTGACTCTGTTACGGGATTTGATTATGATACAAATCAATCAGCGTGGCTTACATGCTTGATGCCTTGAGATGGTAGGTAAGCTAGCCAACACATCCTCACTTAATGAAGATGCTTTGACTGAGGTCTTTTTAATTGGTTTTTCCCATTATGTGACACTTGGCCTTTAGTCCAAGCTAACCGGAGGCGTTAAAGCCAGTTCGGCTTACGCCACTTAAAGCTGGCAGCGTATTGCAGCAATATCTCGTGAGAATGATTTGCCCACTCAGCGACAAATCGAAATTTCCTGGAATCGTCCTTCTTCAGCTCTTGAGTGGGTTAAGGAAAAAAACTTCACGAGACGAGTAAATTTAGTGAGTTTAGTGAGCCTTCTTTCAGCTTATTTCAAAATTATTTGGCATTTAATATCGTCCAATCTTTGGTTTCTTGGTTGAAAAAACCGCATTCGCTCATGGCTTTCGCGAAGCTGCCATTTTCCACTAGCTTTTTTAACTCCGGGAAAACTTGTTCAGTAATCCAAAGACCGTGTTTATTTTTGTTCGCAGCGAAGTGACGTGATCCACATAATGAGAGTTTGATGTTCGGGATAGGCACAAGCTTGCATCCTTCGACTTCTATTTGTAAGTCATCACCGTTTGGAAATGGTGCTAGTAGGGCGTCCACTTCGCCACTGCTTACCATGTAGACCATCTGACGCCAAGTTTTTATATCTACACATTGGTTGTTTCCCAGATTGTGGAGCGTGTTCCAGTCTGCGCTCCAGTCACGATTAGAGACTATGCGTAACAGGCTAAAGTCTTGTAAGTTTTTGCAGGACAGAGCGAGGACATTGTTGGCGCGAGAGTAGATACCTACCTGAGATTGTCCCTCTTGGATGATGTCGCTAGAAATGTTGATTTCGGCCTGATATGGTTCAAGATCACTTGCCCACGAAGTGGTAGCAAGTGCGTCTAAGACGCCAGATCTGAGTTGTTCAATTCCCGCCGCGTAACTGTCGACGGGATGCATGTTGAGTGCGACGTTAGGTAAAATGGCTTTTGTGGTTCGTATGAAGAGTGCTAGCTCCACCACGTCACGTCGGCTATGTGGACCGGAAAATGTGGTGATATCTTCGATTGCTCTCTCGCCTAAGAACAATGCATAGTCATCAAGAACGTCGTTTGGGGCGCCTAGGTTGAGGCTATTTTCATCGGCGCTTGGTGCGACTAGCGGTAGTAGCATGCGGATAGTGGTTCCTTGGCCTAGTGTGGAATTGATTTCTATTTTTCCGCCGAACACTTTTGTTACCACATTGTGTGCTAGGTGCATGCCCAAACCGCTACCACCTCGGCCTAATTTGGTGGTGAAAAACGGTTCAAAAACGCGACGTAAGATGTGTGCTGGAATACCATTGCCATCATCCGAAAAAACAATTTCAATAGTATGGTCGCTCAGCTCGGCGGCAGTTAAACGCATATGCCCCTGCGCGATATCTTCAAACGCATGAAGCAGGGCATTATTGACGAAGTTCATGAAGATCTGACTCAAGGCCCCGGGGAAACCATTGAGGGCGATGCTTGGTGGAATGATGATGTCGAGCGTGTGCTTGGTTTGTCGTATCGTCGGTGCCATCGCCAATGCGGTGTCTTCGGCGACATCGGCTAGATTGAAAATTCTTCTTTGTTCAGAATGTTGGTCGGCAGAGATCTGTTTGAAACTACTAATGAGCACTGCGGCACGCTCTAGATTTTTTTGTAGTATGGAAGTGCCGCTACGTGCATCGAGTAAAAAGTCGCCGAGTATTTTTTTGGTCAGTTTTCCGTCGGAAGCTAATTCTAGGGTGGTGATCATATCCGATAGGGTACTACTGACCAAAACCGCGTTGCCGATAGGCGTATTTAGTTCATGAGCAATCCCAGATACCAAGGATCCCAGCGCGGCGTTTTTTTCAATCTGCACCAGTTCTTGGCGGGTTCCTTCAAGGTTTTGTAAGGTGTCGATAAGACGTGAGTTGCTGGCAGCAAGCGCACGGGTTCTCTCCTCCACGTTGGTTTCTAATACTTCATTGGCCAAGCGAAGCTGATTTCTAAAAAAATCTGCTTGGCGTAGTTCTTGTCGTGTCTGTAGTGATTCCAAGAAGAGATAGGCAAGGATGGCGACAATCCAAACAAAGATAATGCCTAAACGAAAATTGGCCGCAGAAATCCATGGGCCTATCAACTCCGCGGATTCTAATTGTATTTTGTGTAGGCCGGGTGTGGCTAGCCCACTGGTGACAAAACTAATGGCGGTAACATGATCGAGTTCCGGTCCCATATGTTCTATGGTGCTGGGATGTTCTTGTACCCACCATGAAGCGACCATGAATTGACTGAGTTTGAGTTCAACAGTGCTCGCTTCGGCATTCGGGTCGTAGACGATTTCGTGAGGTTTAAGTGTGGTACTTTCTGCCTCCGAGGAATAGGCTGGATTGTAGTTGCGTATGAAGACCCGAACTGGATGACTTTTCTCTGGGCCCTCACTGCGCAAGCGTAAGCGTAGGCGCTCAAATTTCGTCAGATCGACACCTTGATTATCTGCGCTAAGGCGATAAGTCATTTCGCAAAAAGGCCATTGGTAACCACTGTTTATTTGGCAGATTAATTGGGCGCCTTTTTTATCCTTATTGAGTGAGGCGATACTTTTCCCACCTTCACTACTATCATCAACAACCGAGACAAATGTGGTGGCCGCAGTATCGAAACGCCAGTTGATGGTCATCCAGTGCGCGTGAGCATAAAGGCTCAACAGGGTGAGAATCACCAAGATAAGCAATAGTCGATTGAACGCTCTATTTAGCATGAGGGCGCAAAAAACATCAAAAAACATTTTAAAAAAAGGAAGGCGTATTTCATTTTACTCGAATTCGCCTGCTTTTCTAGGGCTAGTTTTAATGAGGCGACAAAACCACAATCAAACCTCGAAATAGAGACATCGATGGCTACATTACTTTGATTTGCAAGACCCTATAGTGCTTGATTCAGTGCTTGATTCAGTGCCTGATTCAGAGCGACGTTCCCATCTTATCCGCAACAGTATTTGCAGCTTTTCGCGATGAGCTTCACAAGCAAAAAAATTTGGTGGAGCGGTAATTGTCAACATCCATTCTAGCGACAATTACTGCTCGCCAGCCATGTATCGATAATTCTGGCGACATCGGTTCGATCAAATAAACCACACCGTTCCGCATCCACTATGCGGCTGGACAAGCATGACTTGCCAACCGCCAAGCGGAGTGCTTATCGGTTGACAGAAAATCTGGCTTGAATCTAGCAATCAGAAATGACAAGCTCAATGTTTCAGGACTTTGACGGTCTTATTCACTTTAGCGGAATCCATATAGGCAATCGCGCCGGGCGTGCTAGCAACAAACTTCAAAATGTCATCATCACTGCCCAGCTCTTTTGGTGGTTTTGCTCCGCCGGTAAAAATTTGACGTGCCCATTGTGCCTTGAGTTGCGAAGGATTTTTCTTGAGTAATTTGTTGCCGAATTCTTCTCTTGTAGCGCCTTCTTTTTGATCAATCGGAATCGCTTCAGAACCATTGGAAAAAGTCTTGGTCTGGCCTAAGAAAATTTTTGCGATTTGTTCTTCATCGATGCTAGCGGTGTTGGCTGGATTGACGATTACCACGACATCGCCAGCGAGCGCGCTAGCGCTCATCATGAGCGAAAGGATAAATCCAAGTACGGTGGCGCGACGACGTAAAACTCCTTGAATTGGACGTGACATGGCGACGCTCCTTTTAGAATGTAAAGTCATAAGAGACAGTCGCCAATTTACGCGTATTGTCCGTACCATTCAAAAAATCCCAACGGCTGCGATCTAACTGAAATTTGAGAAAGCTACTATCCGTCAGTTGATAGCGCAGCGTTAGTGCGATATTGCGATCGACTTCTATCCCAGTACCAAGCGCGTCAAAAGAGTTGAATCGGCTTATGGTGAGCATCGGTAAAATTTTACCAAAGCGATAGCCCACACCGATTAAATTGCCAGTATATCTGCCACGTATTGAGGTTTCAATTTTGGAAATTTCACTACGTACTATCAGATCGTCTTTGTCGACATTAATCGACAACGAACTATAGGTTTGGGGCGAATATTTTCCGAACGTGATGGGGTCTGGTGAAAACTGTTCCAAGCCATTCGGACCCAAACGTAAGCGTCGTTGTTTTGATTTATTTACCGCGCCACGCACAGTGAACCAATCACGATTGAGCTCCACATCAAAGCCATACATGTTCTCCCATTCGACATCGACACGCGAGGGGTCATTGAGTTTGGCGATCGGTACTTCTTTATAATGTTCTTTGCCGACATAGACGCTGGACTTCACTGCCCAGCCGCCAATGTCATCGCGAAAAGTCAGGTTGGCGCCGTTGTAATTCACCACTGGCCAGCCATACACATCGGGTGGAACGCGGGTCCAGTTATAGGCAAAGGCGACGTCCTGGAAGTCGGAGTAAAAGAATAGGGGCAAGCGCTTGCGTCCAACTTGCACGGTCCATTTTGGGCTGAGGTTATAGGTAAAAAAAGCCCATTCAATACCAAACTCGGCGTCTCCGGCCGCATGCCTTGCCATTAGTTGACCGGTGAATGAAAAATCATCGGTGAAAGATGCGGTACCCTGCAAACCAAAACGTGATTCCGGTGCGATGGTCCAGCGAGATTCATACACACTTCCATGAGAATAGTCGGCGATGTAGCAGGGGCATTTCCATTTGCTATTATCAGGAAAGCCTACCTCTAAACCGGTCGCGCTAAACACTTTTCCCGCGGTTACATTGCCGAAGCCGGAATAGGTGAAATCAACTGCCTGACTGATACCACAGACACTAAAAAAAATCAGAGCAATACAAATTCGACTCATGAAACTCAGTGTAAACATAGCCATTTTCTGTCCTCCTCAATATGAACTAGCGGCATCAAGACGATGCATGAATTGAGTATAGGCGTGGGCGATCAAAACTCGATTGAATCTTGCCAATTGAAAATCGCCTTATCGTGAACTGGTGCGGAAAAGCAACGTTTTATTGACTTTACACCCAGATTTTCCATTGGGATTTGAGCTGCTGGCGGATAAATTTTTCGAGGTATTTTTTGCGTGAATGAGGCGCCAAGAGTGAGCGATTGGAAACCAAGAACGGGGAGAAGGGCTGAAAATGCGTCGCCGGTACTCAAATAGCGTAGAAGTCGCGCTCAATGGAAAATCTGAGGTTATTATTCAGCCCTCTATGTAAGCCGTCTTTCCCGCATGTTTTTAGCGGGAATCCAGCGACTTTTGTTCAGCAACGGACGCCACTGTATTCCCGACTAAACCCTAGTGAATGACAAAAAATAGGGTGGAGTGCTTCGAAATTTCAACTTCGTTATAGAGGACTGAATAATTACGATCTGGGTACGTTATGAAGTTTGCGGCATTTTATTTACATCTCGCCCAAGGAGGCGCTCAAATGATTTTGAAGAATTTCCTATACTTAAAAAAAGCCTTCTTCATTTTCTTATTTTTTTTCTACATATACCCAGCTTCAGCTGCTCAAGTAGCAAATTTTGGCACGCCTTTCATCAAAAATTATGACGCAAAAATCTATAAAGCCAACAGTCAAAACTGGGTTGCTATACAGGATAGGCGAGGACTGATGTATTTTGGAAACTCGACAGGAATACTCGAGTTTGACGGACAGCGCTGGCAACTTATTGCTACTCCCGGTAACCCTATGGTGCGCTCATTAGCACTAGCATCGGACGGCACCATTTTTTACGGTTCCGTCGGCGATTTTGGTTACCTTTCCGCATCCTCTTCGGGGAAAATTTCAGCAGTTTCTTTAAAGGATGCCATCCCCAAAGATGAGCAGATTTTTAACGATGTCTGGCAGATAGAAAGTACGGCACAAGGAATATATTTTTTGACGAGAAGTCGGATTTTTCGCTATTACCAGGGAAAAGTGACTACCTTGTCGGGCAAGTTCGCGTCCTCGCAAGCCTGCGTGATTAACGGGGTACTATTTTATGTGGATATGGATAAGGGAATCAGTTTGATTGATGGAGATCAAATTGTGCCCGTCCCTCAATTGGATGGACTAGCGAATGGTGCGCGCTTGACGCTGGCTAGATCAGGCGAGCACGAAATGTTGATTGGGCGAATGTCTGGAGATTTTCGTTTGGTTAATCTTGAACCGCTTTGGGACACAGCATCGAAGAAATATCTACCAGCCCGGCCTGCGAATAACTTGGTTCAAGCATTTCCTACCGAGTTGGATGGATTGCTCAATGAAAATGATGCCTATCTCTATAAACTCATGGCATTAACCGGAGATCGCTTTGCCATTAGTACGATCAAAGCGGGCGTACTGATTTTTGATCGCAACGGCAAGATCCTTCAGGTGATTAATCGGAACGTCGGTCTATCCGATAACACAGTGGCGGGCATTATGAAGGACCGATCCAATAATCTGTGGGCGACTACAAATTCGGGCATTTCCTATATCGAGCTGAGCACACCGCAAACCTTATTTGATACTCGCAATGGTATTGATGGCGTCACGATGTCCCTTGCTTATCACAAAGGGCGATTATATGTTGGCGGTTTTCAAAACATATTTGTTCAACAGCCCTTTCAATACTCCTTGAAAGACGATACGCCTAAATTTATGCCGCTCAAACAAGGTCCCAGTGAGGCGTGGCAATTCAAGGAAGTGAAGGGTGAGTTAATGGCTGCCTCGGGACGTGGCCTGTATCGTATCGAGGGCGAATCAGCGACGAAGATTCCTAAGTCTTCAGGTAATGCTTATTGTTTGGGTTATACCTCACTTTGGCCGGATCATTTATTTGTCGGTCTGATGGGTGGAGTT
>JAIELM010000112.1 GCA_019752975.1 Undibacterium sp.
GAAAATCGAAAGGAAAAGATTATTCTTTTTGGGATAGAAATAAGTTTTAAATGTCGAGAAAACACGGTGTCTTAAATTCTATTTAGCATGACTTTCTATCGATATACATTGACGGATGATAGTGACACGGTAATTCTGGCAATGCGTAGCTTTAATTGAAGTTTTTCTTATTACTGGTGAGCTCGTTTTTCTACGGTAAGTGCTTGATGTTGTTGCGAAGCTGTGAGCGAGTTGGAATAAGGCGGCTTTACATTAGTTGAGCTGGTTGGGAGGTGACGGTTCTAAGCGCTTACATAATATGAGTCATAATGACTGTTAATGTGGGACGAGGATATTTTTCCTTTCTTTGTCTAACCCTCAATTTCCCGTACCCTGTCTAGAGTGGGGTTTTCTATATCTATGATGAAATTTTTAGCCTTACTTTTAATAGTGCTGTTGGCGGCTTGTGGTGGTGGGAGTAGCTCAGGCTCAAATATTAGCCAAAGCGCTGGGTCAAATGTTCCGGCTATACCTCTCCCATCTGGGCCACTTATTTACATAGTTGCTCCTGCGGCTGGTAAATTACCTTGGCCGCAGCATAATCCCAGCTTCACTCAAGATCAATATGCAGCGATGGTAAAGAGTAATTTCATTCTGAATAATTTCGGGCTACTTCAAGGTAACGAAGATGGTAGCGGCTCTAGGGGAATGTATCTACATGACGGGCTCGATTTTATGCTGCCCGACGGTACTTCTGTATATGCTGTGAAGGCTGGAACAATCAAGGACTTGATGCCATCGGGTGGCATTATCACTGTGGAAGATTTGATGCAATTGGGTACGGGATGGCAAATGGCACATCTTGATGTTGACGTTCGTTTGCAAGTTGGGCAAAAGCTACAGCAAGGGCAATTTGTCGGGGTAATCAGAAATGGAGAAGGACATACTCATTTTAATCGAATATTAAATCTGCAGAATACGGATTGGAGTTATGGGAATGTGTCTTTGTATCCGGATGATTTGTTTGATTTACCGGATACGCTCGCGCCAGTGATTTTTCCAGTGCTGTACTATTTTAAAGATGCTAGCGACACGGTATTTTTGCGTACCAATAATCTTGTGACCTTGAGTGGAAAAGTAGATATCGTAGCCGGATTACGCGACCTTGCTGGCAACCCCCAAGCTGCAACGCCGGAACGTAAGGCACCAAGCAAGTTTGATTTACTGATTAAGGATGAGGTAGGTAAAACGGTGTGGCATACGCAAGCTGATTTGCGCAACATAGCAATCACGCCCCCTTTTCTAGGTGATGCCTCGGCTGCAGATCGTGAGGTCAAGCTTTTATACAAAAAACCGATCGTCGTTGATATTGCGCCGTGGAGAAATCAAGGCTTTAGTTGGTGGGTGATGACGAATCTTCCTACTTATACGAGTCTAACCAGGATCGATGTAAAGGACGAAGATTTACATTGGGACACAAGTGCGAAGAATGCCAATGGTCAGGCGATTTATTCAAATAGCCTTTACACGGTAGTTTTGTCTGTGGCCGATTCTAATGGCAATCAAACGACAATGACCGATGCAGTGCTAGTGAAGAACTAATCTGGCCATCAGCGTTTGAATTTCCGCTTACGTTGTTGCCGACAAACCTGAAGCCGCTTTTAATTGTTGTCGAAATTGTTCAAAACCTTGCTGCACCGCCTTGAGTGTTTGTTGGCTCACTTCCGGCAACTGACCTCCCAAAATTTCTTTCGCCTCAGCAAAGCCTTTTTCTACCGCTTTTTGTATCTTATCTATCTTAGCTGGGTCATTGCCTATCGCATTTGAGGCAATTTTGAGGATTCTGTCAGCGGTTTGTTTGACCCCAAATTCGCCGTCCTCAGCGACAGCGGCCCTGGCCTTGGCAACTGTGGCCGCATCCACTTTAAGCTTTTGCTCTCCACTCGCTACCTTGCCGAGGTTTAGTCCTTGTTGTTCTACCAAAGGGCGAATTAAATTGACGATTTCTTCAGCCTTACGATTGGATTCTTCTAGTAGGGCTTGTAGATCCTTATTTTGCGCCACTTTGCCGGCTGCATTATAGGTCGTGTCAGCCGAACTAGTCTGTCCTAAAGAAACGGTGTCTTGTGGTACTTGAGAAGGTGGTGGCGGTGGCGGACGTTGAGGTGAGCGCTGTGTGGGTGAGCTGATGGCATTGTTGGTGTTGATGGTACTCGCGGTGACATTGTTTGTTGAAATAGTGATGGCCATCATATTCTCCCTGACAAAATTAGGACGCCTAGCTTAAGGAAAGCAAGGCATCTCTCGATTAACGGACTTGCTCGGCCAAAACTCCATAGATTTTTAGTTAAGTCGAGGTTTAAATGAGTCAAATCATGTTAAATCTTTGCACCTGGTTTCAAGCTTAGAGCGGGTTTCTCAATCAGGTGCCATGAAGCGTAAGCACATATAAAAGTAAAACACAGCGTGATGACTAATCCTAGGTAAAACGATAGTGCCTTCCCGTTTAAAGAAAAGAACAATTGTTGGATAGGGAAGGCATATAGGTAAAGACCATAAGACAAATCCCCATATTTACCCGTTTTTCTCAGTAAGGGAGTCGCGCTGCTGCCAAAAAAAATCACAGCATAAGGCAAAATCGCAAACAGTCCGGCCTCGGGAAAATGCATGACAAAGAGAAGTAAGCTTAGGCAAGTTAAGCCAAGTAAATATCGGTAGGCAAACTTGCGCCATTGCGGCTGAAATAAATCTAAGCACACACCAGCAAAGAAAAAAACACTGAAATGCCATTTCAATTGCACCGTTTGATTTTGAAAAACCAAGAGGGTAGTAGCGGTAGCGAGGGTAGCAATCAAAACCAAGAGTGGCCATCTAAGGCAACGTAACAGCCCTAATGAGAGCAGCATCAGATAACAATTCAGTTCTAGTGGTATGGTCCATAAAGAGCCGTTCACCGCACCGGGGTAAGGATTGTTAGTGAATACGCCCGGTAAGTAATACTGAATATTGAAATGTAGTGTGTGCAGATAACGTAGCAAGCTGGGCGAACTAAAATAGGCTGTGGCACTCAAGTTGCTCATGAGAGGTCCCATCACCAAAGCCGCCAGTAAGACCACTACTGCTAAGCCTGGCCATAAGCGCAGTAAGCGTTTGGCGAGAAAACGCCAGGTGTGAGGATCATTGCGCCAGCTACTTGATACCAAAAAGCCGCTGATGATAAAAAACATGAACACACCTAGAGTCCCTAAACTGATGTTGGGGAGAATGGTGATTTCTGTTTCACCTCCAAGTGCGAGTTGATGGCCAAATAAAACCAAGAATGCCGCCAAGATGCGCAGAAAATCAAAATTGTTTTGGCGTGAAGTGGTCGCAATAGCGGCAGGCATAATAACTTTAATGACTTGTGGAAGTCGAATTGTAAATTAAAGCGAGGCATTGCAATCATCGTTTTTTATTCTTAGGACTTAATACGCAAAACAGGCGCTGGCGTTGGCGCTATCGCCTCATTGTACTAAAGTACTGCCTTCGACTCTGCGGCTAGCTAGCGCAATTTTGCGTAAGTTCTAATTCTTATTGATAGAGCGATTTTGCGTTTGTTCTAGTTTTGCCCTTGTTTGACCCTAAACTCAACTGGGGGTGATGAGCTAGGTTTGACCCAGAGATACCAAATTGCCACAAATGGCCAAGTGACGGAGAGAAACTGCGCCGCGCCGTAAAAATTGAGCATTTTCCCCTGCATCATGGTTTGTAAAGTATTGAGGAAATACGGATTGCTGGGAATCAGATTGACCAGCAACAAACTGATTGTGAGCAATAGCAGCGCCAGTCGGCGTTGCGTCTGTTTGGGCGCAAAAGAAAAGCCGTACAGCATGATGATGCTAATCACCAATCCGCCTTGTGCTCCAGGGGTGAGCCAACTAAATGCATCTTCCGGTTGAAACATCAGGGCATTGGCGAGCGCTTTGGCGGTCAAGGCCGCCACCAATGTGGCACAGGCGAGTACAAATTGTGGAGCATGGCGATTTAATAGAGAAAGGCATATTAGTATCGCGCCAGTGCAACCGCAAGCGGTCACTAAGGTCTCCGATAGCAGGTATTTTTCTGCACTGAGTTCTAGGCCTAGCCCGTGTAATAAAACCGCATTGAGATCGATGCTCAACCCGAGATATTCTTCGCACCAGAGTGAGATCACAGGAAAAATTTGTCCCAAGCCGAACAAAAAATCTTGAGGGAAAATTTGAGCAAGAGGCCATAAACTAAGTACTAAGATTTCGCGCGGCGCCTCGTGACGTAGCCAGCGTTTTTTGAGCGCTTCTAAGCTGCCATTCTCTAAAATCCAAGGAAGCAAAAATGCCCCTAGGTGTGCTCCTAGCATGCACCCTGCCGTATTGGTGAGCACATCCAGCGAAGAGGTGACTCGACTCGGCAGAAAAAATTGCACGCTTTCCATCAATAAGCTCGTCGCGCAGCCAGCGAGTGAGGCCAGTAACACTGACCACTTGCGTGACAAGTGGGGATACAGTGCAAACACCAATAAAACACCAAAGGGGATGTAGCCTACCACATTGACGCTAGCGTCAAACCAGCCCCAGTATTTTGGCCACTGAAAGAGTTGATCAAAAAATGCCGCCAAATTTTCGAACTGCCAACCAGAAAAAGGATACCAACTGGCGTACACAATCAGGATGCTGTAAGCAACTAGACTAGCGCGCGAAAAAGATGAAGGGCTGGGGATTTTTTGAGTCATGGGCTTGTGGTCGAGGTGTCGCTATAAGCTATCTTTCCCTCGGGTTTTAGCGGTTGTTGAGAGGTTTTCGTTGAAGAATAAAAGTCACTGGATTCCCGCTAAAAACATGTGAGAAAGACGGCAAACCGAGCAGCATAACATGTTGGATACTCAGCTTTTATACGTTGATCAATGCACCTTATGCTTATCCACTTGGAGGCGCAACCAAGTATTTAGTTCCATTAACATCGCCTCTATTGCCAGCGGCATAGCTTGCGCTCCTCCTTTGGCATCAGCACTCGTGCAGCGATAATTTTGACGAAAATTCTTTTGTCCCAGTAGATGATTCTGATGGATCAAACTTGCGCGAAATTGTACTTGTACTTCGCTAGAGTCAACGCTAGAAAAAATCTGCTCAAATTTCTCTAATTCGATTTTGAGTATTGGTATATCTTTCACGCCATCGCTGCTATTTACTATGACCGCACCGGCTTCGGTCAGTTGCTGTTTAATCGCGGTTTCTAATAATTGTGCCGGTGATATACCCCAACGGCTATTGGCATAGGGACGGAGCTCCTGTGTATTGTTGTAGGCTAGGCGATAGTGCATGGCGTTTCCATCTAAGCTCAGTGGAACGCGAATCTCGGCAAGAGTGAATTGAATGGGCGATGTGTTTGGCGTGACATTCTGTGCGACATTTTGGTTTGGGCGAAGAGCGCCGAAATCATAGCTTTGGACAGAAATCGGGCTGGCGCAAGCGTTCAAACTCAATGCGATGAAAAAAATCTTTAAGTGAATATAAAGTCGCTTCATGTTAATTCCCTAGTTTTTGTAGGGTGGAAAAGCCTAGCGCCTCCCACCGTTCGTAAGGCGATTACTTGGCTTTATTAAATCCGGCTTCCCCAGGCCCAGGTGCGATCGGTTTTGTGCCAAACAATAAGCTCTGTGGCCGTTCATTAAAATTGTCAGCGGTACGATTGATATTTCTGAGCGTGGTTTTTGCTTCTGCTGCGATGCCGTTGAGTTGAGGTAGCGTCTCATATTGTAGAGTGTTTCCTACTTGTTCAACGCTTTGGACTAACTTATTCATTGCTCCACCGTCCGCTTGTAAATCGGTGATGAGACGATTCAGATTGTTGCTCGTGGTTTTGGCGTTATCGGAAAATTGTGTAAATGCGGCAAAGCCTTCATGCGCTTGTTTAATGGTATTGGGTAGGGCGCTTAAGACTGGGTCGAGTTTGGCGGGGAGTTCTTCCCAGGCTTTTGCAGTGCGACCAATTTGCGCTACCGTGTTGGCTAAGGACTGTCTATTATTTTGATCGAGTAAGGCGTTGAGGCGGTGACCTAATTCTTCGGTTTGTCCTAAGATCACCATGCCACGGGTTTCAATTTCTTGTAATAGGCCAGGACGTAAGGGGATGCGTGCACCTAGTATTTTATCCCTTACTATCTCCGCCGGCTTACTACCGTCGTCGTCTAATTCTATATAGGCGATGCCGGTCACACCTTGATAGCCTAAGGTGGCAAAGGTCGATTGCGTGATCGGAGTAGCTGAGACGATGTCTAAACTGAGGAGTAATTGTCCAGGCTTTTGCGGATCGAAGTCGATGTCTGTGACCTTGCCAACTTTGATTCCTTTATAGCGCACTGCTGCTTGGGCGTTTAGTCCCGACACCTTCAAGGTGGTGGCGATGGTATAAGAGGTGCGGATAATTTCGTCTTTACCTAACCATAGCGCAAAGACTGTTGTTAATCCTAATAATATGAGGGTGAATATACCCGCGATGATGGCGTGTGATTTACTTTCCATTCTGTACTCCTAGCGGCGTTTCTAATTTCGTTCGCAACACTTCCATTGCTCGTATTCCTCGTCCACCCATAAAGTAGGTTTGAATAAATGGATGCTCAACTAGCGCCACATCTAGCGGCTTGCCGACGGCGATCATTTTTTTATCAGCGATTACCCCTATGCGTGAAGATAGGGCAAATAGGGTATCTAAATCATGTGTCACCATGACCACTGTTAAGCACAACTGTTGATGTAAGGCTTGGATCAGGTCGACAAAACTATCTGAACTATCAGGATCTAGTCCCGCAGTAGGTTCATCTAAAAAAAGTAATTCAGGATCGAGCGCAATGGCTCTAGCCAATGCGATACGCTTGATCATACCACCGGACAAATCAGCAGGCATTTTTTTTGCATGCTCAAAGCTGATTCCGGCCATGTGCAATTTGAGGTAGGCGATATCCTGGATTAAATCCTCAGGTAAACTCTTCAGTTCACGCAGCGGCTGCATGACATTTTCTATGACAGTGAGAGCGGAATAGAGCGCGCCGTGTTGGAATAACATACCTGAGCGTCGATGTAAGTTTTCCACATGATGTTGTTTTGGTGCGTGAATATCTTCACCAAAAACTTTGATGGTGCCAGCTTTGGGTTTTTCTAAGCCTAAAATCTGGCGCATTAGCATAGTTTTGCCTGAACCTGAGCCACCGACGATGGAAAAAATTTCACCTTTCTGAATTTGACAATTGAGGTTTTGATGGATGATGTTGCGTCCAAATTGGGTGCGCAATTTGCTGATGTCGATGATGATTTGATCGCTCATGACACTAATATCCAATCTCACTAAAGATGACCGCAAAGATCGCGTCTGCAATGATCACAGAGGTAATCGCCACGACCACGGAACTGGTCGTGCCTTGCCCCAAACTTTCCGTATTGGGTTTAATACGCAACCCATAATGACAGGCAACCATGGCAATGAGCACCCCAAATACCACTCCCTTGACTAACCCGATCCAGTAGTTGCTCAAGCTGACGGCTTCAGGCAATTGATGCAAGAAAAAAGCGGGTGACATATCGAGAATAATTTTTGCCGAAATCGCACCGCCAACTAGCGCCATGATATCGGTCCAAATCACAATCATAGGCATGGTAAAAGCTAACGCCAAGACCTTGGGCATAATTAAACGAAAACCTATCGGTATGCCCATGACCCGCATAGCATCTAGT
>JAIELM010000009.1 GCA_019752975.1 Undibacterium sp.
CCTGAATTAATCGGCATGCTGAGTTTTTCTACGGTCAAAGATTACGAAGATTATCTGGCGCGTTTGCATCGACTACCAAAGTTGTTTGAGCAAACCATCACGCAAATGAAAAAAGGCGTGACAAGCAAAATTATGCCGCCGCAGTTTTTACTACCAAAGATAGCGCGTCAATGTGATGATTTGGTGGCGATGAGTTTGGAGGCTTCGCCATTTACCAAGCCCGTATTTCAATTTCCTGCTGAATTTTCTGATGCGGATAAGCAGCGTTTAAAAGAGGCGGTATTGGCGGCAGTGAATCAAGAGGTGCTACCAGCATACAAAAAATTTGCGAATTTTGTGCGCAGTGATTACGTCCCGTATGGTCGTAAAGACGTAGGTTTGTGGTCTTTGCCTAATGGCGTAGAACGCTATAAATACCAAGTTAAAATACAAACGACAACCAATAAAACACCAGAAGAAATTCATCAAATCGGTTTGTCTGAGGTGAAGCGCATAGAAGAGCAAATGCTCGGTGTAGCAAAGAAATTGGGCTTCGCGGATTTGAAAACCTTCAATGCCTCCATGGAAAAAAATCCTGCTTTGCATCCTAAGTCACGTCAGGAAATCTTGGATTTGTATGCCAAGTATACAGATCAGATGTACACCAAAATTCCAGAACTCTTTGGACGTCTGCCTAAAGCAAAAGTGAAGATTATTCCGGTAGATGAATTCCGTGAAAAAGAAGCGGCGGGCGCTTCGTACAATGCTGGCGCGGCCGATGGTTCTCGTCCCGGACAAGTTAACGTTAACACCGGCGATTTTGCCAATCGTATGACGCTCTCGATTGAAACCACTGCCTTGCATGAAGGTGTGCCAGGCCATCATATGCAAATTGCGATTGCGCAGGAGTTAGAAGGCCTTCCAGCCTACCGACTACAAGGTGGTAATAATGCTTATGCCGAAGGTTGGGCTCTGTATTCAGAACGCTTAGGTGAAGAACTAGGTTTTTATCAAGATCCGTATAGTTATTATGGCCATTTGCAAGACGAAATGCTACGTGCGATTCGTTTAGTGGTGGACACCGGACTGCATTATAAAAAATGGAATCGTCAGCAAGTAGTTGACTTTTTTCATGATCACTCTGGTATAGAAGAAGTCGAAGTGCAGAGTGAGACCGATCGTTATATCGTTTGGCCGGGTCAAGCTTTGGGATACAAAATAGGACAACTCAAAATCTTGGAATTGCGTGCTTACGCTAGCAAGGCTTTGGGTGATAAGTTTAGCTTGCGTGGTTTTCACGATGAGGTTTTAGGCGCTGGTGCTTTGCCTTTGGATTTGTTGGAACAGCGGATACAGGCTTGGGTAAAAAATCAACATTGATTTATGTACTACGGAAGCGGAGATCTACGTCGTTTTTTTCACAGCGAAACCTCCGCTTCGCAATAAAAATCAAGGGTGTTTTGAAAAGCGAGAGTAGAATCGAGTAAGCATATTGTGCTAAATTTTTCCGGGAGATCTCTATGGGTGCCTTCGCGATGCCGGTGTATATGTTGGACTACACCCCTAGAACCATTAATGCGCTTTTATCCCCTGGTGCAATTGACTTTAACGAAGTTGATCTTGATGTATATGATAAAAATAATCTGGCACTTAAGTTAGAAGCCAAAGGGCAGCGGGTAAAAACTGACCCTGATTCGTTTCGGATTACCACTGAACATGGCGGCGCAATCAATACCCACGATTGGAATTTTACGATCTTGCGTGAATCTGCGGACCGTAGCCGCAAGAAAAGATAACTGGAATAAGCTAAGGAAATAGGCTACAGGAAATAAGCCACAGTTAAGCGCGCCAGCTAAGCCGTCATTCACTAGCGTTTTGAGGCTGTCGCGAAAGTCTCAAAGCGCCAGGGAATGACGTAAAAGAGAATTGGAGTGAGTTTACTTTTAATTTTCTCTTTGTAGAGTAAGCATGCAAGCATGCGCTTGCCCAATTCAACCCGCCCAAGACCGCTGTAGTCCTGTGTCTGTGTGTATCCAGCCGCCATTGCCGTTGGCTCTGAAATAAAATCCCACTCCGCCTTGTTTGAAACTTTGTATCAGTTCCCCTAACACCTCTTCGTGCAAATTGGCGATGCGTATGTCGGCGGCTTTTCCCTGTATATGCAAAGACTTGCGAGCTGCCGGTATACCTTCTTCTCGTAGTCTTTGGTTGGAGGCGGCGGTGCGATAACCGGATAAAATTTCTAACGGTCTCGTCATTCCAAAACGTGCGATAAAGGCTTGCGTTGCCCAGAGCGTTTCTAATAATTTGGGGTCGATAGCGGCAGTTTGTTTGCCATTGACGTCGCGTAAAATATGACAAGTTCTTGATAAGCGGATGGCAGCATTTCTCCATCCTTCCAATACAAAAGCTTGGCATGTTCGCCGCTAGCCGGGCGAATCAGTTCGACGGTGCGTGGCTTAGCCCAAAAATCGCCGTCTAAAGTTTGTGCGCTGAACAGTTCAGGTGGTGGAGTAAGTTTGCTGTTTTTGCTGCTTTTGCTGCTATTGCTGTTTGTGTCGTCTTGTTGGTTAGGTTCTTGAGCATGCAGAGTGCGGGTACCAAGGACTAAGCCGGAGCTGGTCAAGAGCAGTGTTTTTTTGAGAAATTGACGGCGGTTTTGCATGTCTTCGGTATTGAGTTGAATGTGTGATTCTATCCAGTTTCTATACCTTGCGTCTACGATTAATATTCTTGTTACTTTCAGGTGCGAATGGTGTCGAGAAAGCGTGGCACAATGTGGTCTAGGAATGAAACATCTGCGGATGAGTGGGTGAGTAGGTAAGCGGTGTCGCACCCGTAGCACATGATTTTGAGTTGGTTTTAGGAGATTAAAAACTATGCTGAGTAGCCAGCAAATAGCGCAGTTTGAGCAAGATGGTTTTTTAGTTTTACCGGCATTTTCTGATGCCGATTACTGCCAGCAAGTGATTGACTTTGCCCAGCAAGAATTACAGCGTGATCAGGCGCCTATTGAATACGAGGCTGATACCCGTTATCCGGGGGCGCCGATTTCGCGTGACGCAGATGGTGGTAGAACCGCTCGTCGCTTGCTGCAAGCGTATGCTCGTTCTCACTTAATCGCCGATTGGGCGGCCAGCAAGGAACTGGTCGATAAATTGGTGCAAATTTTAGGTGCCGGATTACGATTGTCGCAAGCCCACCATAACTGCATCATGAGCAAGCAGCCGCGCTTTTCTAGCTTAACCGGCTGGCATCGAGATAGTCGCTATTGGCACTTTCAAAGGCCAGAACTGGTGACCGCGTGGTTAGCCCTGCGTGATGAATCGCTAGCCAACGGTTGCTTGATGGTTTTGCCCGGTTCACATCGTTGGCATATCGATGCCGAGCAATTGGATAGCGCGCAATTTTTACGTGCCGATAATAGCGTCAATCAGAATTTATTGGCTGGGGCGCAGACGCTTCCACTCAAACAGGGAGATGTGTTACTTTTCTCTAGTAACTTATTTCATGCGGCGGGCTGTAATCAAACCGAGCAAACAAAATTTTCCATGGTGTTCACCTATAGGGCGGCAGATAATCCCCCATTGCTAGGAACCCGTTCGGATAGTTTGCCTGAGGTGGAAGTGTAGCTTGAGTAGGATTTTTTGCTTAGCTAAAATCCTAAGTTGGGAGAAAACGCTGTGTTTTTTTCTTTGTTATTGAGCAGAAGTTAGTGGGCATACGGATCTGCCCACTCACCCATCCATCCGTTGTCAACTTACTGTTCCAGCGCAATCAATTCCTGTATGGTTTGACGGCGGCGGATTGATTTGATGTTTGCGCCATCAACCAAGATCTCTGGAATCAGTGGGCGCGAATTGTAATTGGACGACATACTCGCCCCATAAGCGCCAGTGTCATGGAAGACAAAGAGATCGCCGATTTGGCATTCCGGTAAATCTTGATGGGTGACTACGCCGCCGTCTTCTTGAGTGAATACGTCGCCAGACTCGCATAATGGCCCCGCTACTACTGTGGCACGATTGGCGGTGCTTCTTAATTCGCCTTCTGGCGTGTAAGCACTAATGCGATGATAACTGCCATACATAGACGGGCGAACCAAGTCATTAAATCCTGCGTCGACTAGCGCGAAGAAATTACTTCCTACTTGCTTTTGAGCGCGTAATTCTGAGATCAAGATGCCGGCCTGTGCGACTAAAAAACGCCCCGGTTCGATTTCCATGCTAATTTTGTGACCTAAATGGGCTTCTATTTCCTGACGTGCCTTATCCCAAATTTGAAAATAATGGGTGGTATCGACGATCGCTTCGCCTTGCTGGTAAGGGATGGATAAACCGCCGCCGATCGAGATGGCTTCTAGGTCGAGTGGGCAGGCCTTTACTTGCGTAATCATCGCATCACAGACACTCTGTAGGTGATCGTAGTCGACTCCTGAACCTATGTGCATGTGCAGACCAATTAACTTCAAACCATATTGCTGTATCAATGCATAGGCTTGTGGTAATTCTTCATGCCAGATACCGTGTTTACTTTGCTCTCCACCGGTATTGGTTTTGCGGCTGTGACCGTGACCAAAACCGGGATTAATTCGAATCCAAACAGGGTGGCCGGGATGGGCTTGTCCCAATTGTTCCAACATTTGCGGTGAACCACAGTTGACTGGGATGTTCAATTCTACTACTCGTTTGAGTGCGTCGCGTTCGAGTAAGTCAGCGGTGAAAACGATGGGTGCATGTTGGTTGTCTAATTCTGGATCAAAACCAGCCACCAGTGCGCGTTCTACTTCGCCTAGTGAGACCGAATCGACTAGTACACCTTGTTCACGCATCAGCCGCAAGATATGTAGATTGCTACAGGATTTTTGCGCGAAACGAATTACATCAAATTGACGTAAGCGCGCAATTTGTGCACGTATCATTTGCGCGTCATATGCCCAGCAAGGGGTTTGGAAATCGCGTGCGATTTGGCCGATTTGTGTTGCGGAAATTGCGTTTTTCATTTTGCTACTAAGCCTTAGAGTTGAGCTTAAAGAGGAAAAAAGTCAGGCGAATGTAAGAGGTGGAATTACACTACTGTAGCGCGTACAATACGAAAATCAAATGGGAATTCAATGGAGAGTCATCGGTTTCACCATGAATTCCTCAGAATTTACGAGGTTTTGCTTATGAATCAAAAAATCGATCAATACGATCAAAAAATCCTACAATTATTGCAAGAAGATGCGCGTATATCGCATGCAGAGCTAGGGCGTCGAGTGCATCTTAGTCAGCCCGCGGTTTCTGAGAGAATTAAGCGTCTCGAAGCGAGTAATATTATTCGCGGCTATCGCGCTGATATTAATCCCAAAGCGCTAGGTTACGAAATCGCTGCGATGATACGGGTCTCGACGAAACAAGGTCGGCCCTACGCGCAATATGTCGCGAATTGTCCTGAGATTATTGATTGCTATACAGTGACAGGTGAAGACGGCGCGGTGATGCGCGTGCTGGCCACGGATGTTGAACATTTGCAGCGCATCATTAATGAGCTTAACGCCTTTGGCTCGACCTCGACCGCGATTGTTTTGACTACCCATGTATCAGGAAAGTCGATCGCTGTACCTGTCGGCAATGCAAACAATGAGAAGACTTAACTTGTTCGCCATTTGTCCGTGACCGTCCGTTCGTATGAAGTCGGACACATTGAAATTCGCGTCGTATCCCGCTTTAGATAAAAAAATTTAATAAATTCAATAGCTTACCGTCTTGTTTTTATTTGGCACGCTTCCTGCTATAGAGTGTTCATTCGTTACAACTCTTTAATGGAAAGCCATATGATTCGTGATACTTCAGGACAAGACGCCGTCATCGCAGCACCGCCGCTCTGGCGTCGCAAGAAATTAGTGGTGGGCGTAGTTTTTGCTTTCGCATTCCTCATCCTTGGTTTTTTCTTAATGCGTGCTTTCAGCAATAGCAGCAAATCCATTAACGCTTCTCGCATCAAAATTGCGCAAGTTACTCGCGGTACTCTAGTACGTGATGTTGGTGTGAATGGTCGCATGGTGGCAGCCATTAGTCCGACTTTGTATTCGACTGCATCAAGTACCGTGACGCTGAAAGTGAAAGCGGGCGATATGGTAAAAAAAGGCGATATCGTTGCCGAGCTAGAGTCGCCGGATTTGACCAGTTTGCTCAAGCGCGAGCAGGCCAATTATGATCAATTGGATGCGGAAGTAGGTCGTCAAAAAATCCTCGCACGTAAGCAAAAATTGATCGCAAGACGCGATGCGGATCAAGCTGAAATTGAACGCATCACCGCAGCGCGTACCTTTGAACGTTTTGAAAAAGCCGGCCCCTCAGGTGTCATCTCCAAGATTGACTACATGCGTGCACAAGATGCCTTGAAAACAGCCGAAATTCGTGCCAAGCACGCTGAAGCGGCAACGGGCTTGGAGAATGAAGACGTTGATCTGAATCTCAAAACCAAAAGCGCTCAACTCGAACAACAACGCTTAGTGCGAGATGATGCAAAACGTAAGGTCGAAGAACTTCGACTCAAGGCACCGGTGGACGGCATGGTCGGTACTTTGTCGGTGGCCAATCGTAGTGTCGTCGCTGCCAATACCGCACTAATGACTTTGGTTGATCTCTCACAGTTGGAAGTCGAATTGGAAATTCCCGAAACCTATGTCGCTGATTTAGGTTTAGGAATGACCGCAGAGATCACCATCAATGGCGTTACGGCGAAAGGCAAATTGTCAGCCTTGTCACCCGAAGTGGTGAAAAATCAAGTCTTAGCCCGCGTTCGTTTTGACGGTACACAACCATCTGGCCTACGTCAAAGCCAACGTGTCTCAGCACGTCTACTCATAGAAGAAAAACCGAATGTCCTGATGTTGGCTCGCGGTCCTTTTGTCGAGAGTGAAGGCGGACGTTTCGTCTACTTTGTCGAAAACAATATCGCCACCCGTCGTCCATTCAAATTGGGAGCAACCAGTATCTCTGCAGTAGAGATTTTAGAGGGTTTGAAAGAGGGCGATAAAGTAGTCGTGGCAGGAACGGATCAGTTTGAAAATGCAGAGAAAGTGTCACTGAATAATTAGTCTATGGGGAAGTAAGTCAAATAGTCGCTTAAGTAAAAATAGCCAAATTAAGTTTTAAAATTTTAGAAATTGAAAAAGGAAAACGCCATGTTACATATGAAAAATCTGAGTAAAGTGTATCGCACCCACATGATAGAAACTCACGCTTTGCGTGGCTTTGAAATCCACGTAAAGAAAGGTGAATTTGTGACTGTGACTGGTCCATCCGGTTCTGGTAAAACGACTTTTTTGAACATTGCGGGTTTGCTGGAAGAATTCACTGGCGGCGAATACTATCTGGATGGTATCAACGTGACGCGCATGGATGACAATGCGCGTACCAAAATGCGTAATGAGAAGCTGGGCTTTATTTTTCAGGGTTTTAATTTGATTCCTGATTTGAATTTATTCGACAACGTGGACGTGCCTTTGCGTTATCGCGGTTTAGCCGCAAAAGAACGTAAAGAGCGCATCGAAGACGCACTGGCGCAAGTCGGTTTGTCATCGCGTATGAAACATTATCCAGCCGAATTATCTGGCGGTCAGCAACAACGTGTGGCGATTGCCCGCGCATTGGCAGGCTCACCAAAATTGCTACTGGCCGATGAACCAACCGGTAATCTGGATACGCAAATGGC
>JAIELM010000074.1 GCA_019752975.1 Undibacterium sp.
TCAGGCGCTATGATAACTCATCAAAAAACGAAAACCCCTCAACGCCGAGGCGCAGAGGCGCGCAGAGATTTCCTCCGATTTTCTCCGCGCCTCGGCGTTGAAGGGTTTTGACTTTTTCTCACGGCGACTGAACAGTCATGAAAATTGATCAGAAATTTTAGTGCTGGAGAACCGAGTAGAGGCAATAGCGAACGATGACCTAAGACCAGCCTATACCTAAGTTTGTTGTTTGGTCCTGTATCGCTTTATAATCGGTTAAGCTAGATTTTTCTGCTGACCGCTCCAAAAAGGCTGTCGCGAAAGCGGTAATTTGAGAAAATGATCGAAAACCCTTCAACGCCGAGACGCTAAGGCGCGGAGGAGCGCCGAGGGTTTCTCCGATTTTCTCCGTGTCTTAGCGTCTTAGCGTCTTGGCGTTGAGAGGTCTTGTCTTTGCTTTTGACTTTCGCGACAATCTCCAAAGCTCGAAACGAGTAAGGTCGCTTTTCAATATTTGGGTGAGTACGCTACGACTACGATTGAACAATTGTAGTCGTCCTATAGAGGAATTGGGGTTGAATAAACTTCTCGTTCTAGTAGGGTGGGAGGTTTTTTTACACCTTTAGGACTTACGCAAAACAGACGCTGGCGTTGTTGCTATCGCCTTGTCGAACTAAAGTACTGCCTTCGGCTCTGCGTCTAGCCAGCGCAATTTTGCGTAAGTCCTAACCCTATTTTAGCATCATCGTCAGGTCAACTAGGATTGTATGAATAAGTTTGTGTTCGCAAATCAGCTGCGTGGTGTGGCCGCTTTATTGGTATTGGCTTCTCACTGGTTTGGAGTGTTTTGGGGCATGCGTGAGCCGGTGGCGGAGTATATTGCAGCGCCGGTGATGGAGGGTGTTTCGTCACGAGTGTACGATTGGGTGTCGTGGTTCTCTCCCACTTTGCAGTTGGGGCCGCTAGGTGTGGCGATTTTTTTTCTCATTAGTGGCTTTGTGATCCCACTTTCGTTGGAGAAAATGCGAGTACGAGAGTTTTTAATCGCTAGATTTTTTCGGATTTTTCCTACCTATTGGGTGTGTCTAAGTATTGGTATCTTGGTGGTGTTTTTTTCGAGTCGTTATTGGGGTAAGGCGATTTTTTGGAATGAAAAGACGCTGCTGACCAATCTGTTTTTTGTGAATGAATTGTTTGGTGAAACCAGTATCGATATGGTCAATTGGACCTTGTCCATAGAGCTAAAATTTTATCTTCTTGTGGCACTTTTGGCGGCAGGCTTACGTCAAGGTAAAGTGTTTGGGATCTTTGTGTATTCTATCCTCGCTTTACTATTTAATTGGAATTTACCTCACATTAATGCGCTCATCAATGTTCCATCGGTGAGTGTTGCGTTGCAGGGGCTGAGTACGCAATTGTTTTATATACAGTTGATGTTTGTTGGGAGTTTTTTTAGTTTCGCCGTGCAGGGCAAAATGAGTAATCCCAAATTACTCATCTGTTCGCTAACGCAACTTGGGATTTTTGGTTTGACTTGGCAGCATAGTTTGCTCGCTGCTCAGTTTCCTGATGTGACCTTAAACTATATTTTTGGCTTTTGTCTCTTCGCGTGTGCCTATATTTTTCGGCATCAATTTAAAGCCAACAGAGTGCTCGATTTTTTAGCGGACTTGAGTTTCCCCTTGTACTTGATGCATGCATTGACCGGTTATGTGCTCATCACGGTGCTCTTACATCTTGGGCTTTATTATCCCTTGGTGATACTTTTAGCGAGCTCCGTGGTCGGTGTTTTGACCTACGGAATGCATCGCTTCGTTGAGTTGCCTAGCAATCGATTTGGGAAACGCTTAAGCTAGTTGCGTAACAGGGAGTTCACTTGCACTAGATCGGCTTCTTTTAAAGTCCCTGCCGCCGCTTTAAGGCGTAGTCCATTCATGATGGTGTCATAGCGAGCCTTGGCTAAATTGGCGCGAGTTGAAAACAATAGCCGTTGCGCATTGAGGACGTCGAGATTAATTCTCACGCCAACCTCATAACCTAGCTTATTGGAATCAAATGAGGACTGTCCAGAGATTTCAGCGGCTTCAAGTGCTGCGACCTGAGCAATACCACTGTTGACCCCAAGGAAGGCTTGTCGTGCCGTTTGCACAGCGGCGCGGCGAGTGAAGTCTACATCGTTTTTCGCTTTTTCTTCTAATGCCAAGTTTTCGCGTATCCGGCTAGAGGTACCGTCGCCGCTATACAGAGGAATGGTTAAGTTGATGCCGATGGACTTGGATCTGATCGTATTCTGGGTGCTGGTATTGCTTACAGAAGAAACCAAATCTAAAGTTGGTAGGTGACCAGAACGGCTTTTTTTAATTTCGCGTTGGGCTGATTCCAATGCAAATTGCGCGCTGATGACATTGTAGTTTTGATTTTCGGCAGAACTAACCCAAGATTCAATCTGCGCCGGTTGGGGGGCGCTGAGTCTGACGCTGGAGGGGAGCGTCGCTACACTTGCTGGTGAATTGCCTATCATCGCTTGTAGGGCAGTGCGCTTGTTCTCTAAATCATTTTGTGCTGAGATTTCTTGGGAAACCACGAGGTCGTAAGCGGCCTGTGCATCATAGGTGTCGGTAATGATTTGTGTGCCGACCTTGTACTGAAGCTTGGCCGAGGCGAGTTGTTCGGTAGTCGCCTTTTTCTGAGCTAAGATCGATTCGATGACATCTTGAGCCGCTAGGAGATCAAAATAGGCTTGCGCTACCCGGAGTATTAAATCTTGTCCAGCTTGTGCAAATTGCGCTTCGCCTATGGCCGCAGCTAACTTACTTTGTTCAAATGTTTGCCAGCGATCCCAGCGAAATAGTGGTTGCGATAGCACTAAGGAATAAGCAGTGGTATGGTCAGTGGTATTTTGTCCAGTAATCACCGCTAGCCCACCTGTTGGCGAAAGACCTATCTGACCTTCATTGCCTGGCGAGAAACGCGTTTGTGCGTTTGTTTGATTGGCATTGATGGCAATGTTGGGGAGTAATTGTGACTTAGCCTGAGGCACCCGTTCTTTGGAGGCGGTGAGGCTTGAGCGCGCGCTAGCATAGGTGGCGTCATAGGCGAGTGCTTGTTTGTAGACGTGCATTAGATCTTCAGCCTGAGCACTGAGGATAAAACTCGGGGCCAGAAATGCACTAGCAATTAACCAAGAAATAGGGGACTTCCGCATTCAATTCTCCATCAAAATTTTTACTAAAACAAATCAATCACTGATCAATTATTGTTCTGATTATTCATTGCCAACGCGAATAAAGCGGTAAGTTAAGGACGCGGTCATGTAGTCGCGATTGAGTACTCCCCAGCGTTCTCCATAAAGCGCGGCATTGTACTTAACAAGGAATTCATTGCCATTTTTTTGCATGAACTTCAAGCGACGTAAGTGGACATAGCTCACTTTGCTAGTGTCGTTCAATTGCGCGTAGCATTGGTCATAATCTGCAATCTCTTTTTCCTGCAAATCGGTACACTCATAGCCGACGACATCACCATTCGTGTCACGGAACCAGAAACCAGCGACCACACCACTGACCCGCTTATCTTTGTGTAAAATGAGCTCGTTACGCGTCAGTCCGTCGGTACTGATAAACACATAGCGACCTTCAAGCTCACTGTCACTTAAAGTGAGTAGGTTATCTCTAATTAAGTCGTGCTGAAAAAAAGTTAATCCCAAGGTCGGATGGGGAATGGTGTATACCACTTGGTAACCACCGTTGATGTCTTTAATAAAGCGCATGGTGATTTCAAGACCACTGATAAACGACATGACTACTCTACCGTCGTCTTTTTGTTTCCATGAAAATTTGCGGTGCTCTGAGTACAAGCCGTTATGAAAATCTATGTGACTGAGATTGCCTTCAGTGGCTGAAGTGAAGTTGATTTCATTGCCCGCACCGAGTAGCGCCCAGTCGGGATCAAAATCTGCCGGCAGTAGCGTAGCAAATCTATCGTTGGCTCGAATTGTAGGACCATGGATAAATTGGTCAACGCGGGCAAAGCTTGCCGAACGTTGTTGCGGTGTTTCGAAGTCCTTGACGTCGACATTATTTGGGTCAACATCTTTTGGGAACATGACTTTTCGGTGGAATGCATATTCGAGGATAAATCCGTTATTGGCACCAGCTGATAGCGTGACATTTTCAGTCCAGACCTTAATTGGAATTGAAAGGCGGCTACCATCTTTCATAGTAAAAGTCGAACTCGTCTTCACTGCACTCGGTTCCCCCGCTCCATTGAGCGTCACGCTAAGAGAGGGTGTAGCGGGTACAGCAAGTGATAACGGAACTGGTTGACCCGCCACTTCTATGCGAATACCTAACTGGTTACCTGAACGTAGTCCTAACCACGGACTAGAAAATACTTCGCCTTTACTGAGATAAAAATCGCCTTGTGCCAGACTCGATAGATCGACGTTAGGATGCTTATACTCATCGCTGACGGTTCGGTCAACGACACCATCGTGATTGTCGTCATAAGCAAATTTCCAGTTCGCACCTTCTGCAGTGACATTGCCTGGATAGGCTGTCACTAGACCAGTGATAGGACATTGACTGATGGGGCGCAAATCACAGGCAGGTGCTACTTTCGTCATCTTAATACTGCCGTCGGAGGCGCTAGTCCAATAGAACATACCTACATATTGTGTCCCCTGGAAGATGCTTCCTGACTTGATTGTGACATAAGGTGCAGTATGTGATCCTTGATAGAATTCGTAGGATTCAGCATCCTTATTATTGGCTTTCCAGTAACCCGGAATTTGATCCGCAGCGAGGGGTTTTCCGGCTTCAGGTGCGCTTCCGCTACCGCCGCTCCCACCGCAACTGCTAAGGAAAAAGCAGGCTAAAAGAGTGACTAAGGGTTTGAACGAAGGTTGACTCATTTTTATCCATTTCTCGGCTACATAGCCTAGGCAATAAAAAAACAATAAACAATATGTGGGAGTATTCAGGCGCACTTAGGAGCGTTTATTTCAAGCAAAGCGAGGGTACGCTATAAATGAAATTTACACAATATGTAAATGAAGCACATAAATAAAATATTTTTTCGTCCACGTTCGACTGTAAGGCTGCTGTGGAGTTCCTTAAATATTGCCTGTGAGTGTTGTATCTCGCGCTCAGCAAATTGACTTCATATATCCTTGCTGCCATGATCGTTTAGTGCCTATGTCCTGAATGCTCGTCTATCTGAATTCAAAAGTATGGTGGCGCCGCAGGGCTTGCACTGGCCTGCGGCAGCACGATAGGCTTGGAGTTGATTGTGATAATTCTCATATAAACATAACTATTTTTGTGCTGGTTTCTATAACACTGTTTAGGAAATTACAATGCACCATTTTAACTACAAAAAACATTTCATCGCATTGGCCGTTAGCTCGTGCTTTTGCAATTCCTACGTGCTAGCGCAAGCACAAGAAAATTCAAGCAATAAGGTTCCTTTAAGCGATGAAAAAGTACAGGCGGTGGTGGTGACGGGGACCCGCACCTCCAATCGGTCGGTGCGTGATACCACTGCGCCGGTAGATGTCATTTCTGCTGAGTCTTTGCAGAATTTAGGGGTTGCTGAAATTAGCCAAGCCTTGTCGGTGGTTTTACCTTCATTAAATTTTCCTCGCCCCGGTTTGACCGATGGAACTGACACCATACGTCCTGCGACTTTACGTGGCTTGGGGCCTGATCAAACTTTAGTGCTGGTCAATTCTAAACGTCGCCATGCATCCTCACTGGTCAACGTGAACGGCACCGTAGGACGTGGTTCGGCGTCGGTAGATCTCAATACTATTCCCACAGGCATCGTGAATACGATAGAGGTGTTACGTGATGGTGCGTCGGCTCAATATGGTTCGGATGCGATCGCTGGTGTGATTAATCTGCGTTTGAGGCAAGATTCAAGCGGTGGCGACGTGACCGTGAGTTATGGTGAGCGCGATACCAAATATGATTTTATTCCTAGTGCTCCAACGGCAGGCGCTACCTGGACTGCGCCCGCCACCTCTCGTAGTCGGCATGATGGTAATACCGGTACCGTCAGTATTTGGAAGGGTTTCGCGTTGGGCGAATCGGGTTATTTAACCATTGCTGCCGATTACAAAGACCAAAAACATACTGAGCGTGCGGGTTGGGATTTTCGTCAACAATATGTCAAAGTGAATGGGGCGTTTGACCCTAGAGAAAAAGATTTTAATCGATTCGACGCTTGGTACGGTGAGCCTGAAATGCAGCAATCAACGGTGTTCGTGAATGCGGGTATCAACTTGGAAGGCGGCGTAAAATTATACGGTTGGTCTAGTTATCAAAAACGCGATGCGCTGTCTGCAGGGAATTTTAGGCGACCTAATCAGCCTGCCAATATCTTATCGATTTATCCTGATGGATTTTTACCAAAAATCGCGCCTGAGGTAAATGATTTTAGTGCCACTGGAGGAATCAGTTGGTTCGCCGCTGATTGGGATATGGATGCGTCACTCGGTTATGGTAAGAATAAGATGCAGTTCATCATAAAAAATAGTCTCAATACGTCGATAGGTCCTACTAGTAAAACTCAATTTGACTCTGGTGGTTTTTCCTACGATCAGTTGGTCTTTAATCTTTCTGCAGTACGTTCATTTAGTGATGTAGGATTAGCGGCGCCGCTGAGTGTTGCGACAGGCGTAGAAATGCGCAGGGAAGGATATAGCATTTTTGCCGGCGAACCCGATTCGTATCGTGATGGGGGGGTAAAAGGCCAGGATGGTTTAGGCGGAGCACCAGGTGCTCAGGTTTTTCCAGGTTTTAGTCCACTTAATGCAATAGATAAGCAGCGCAGCGCGGTCGGCGTTTATCTAGACATGGAAACTAATTTAGCTAAAGCTTGGCAGGGCGCTGTGGCATTACGAGCCGAGCACTACTCTGATTTTGGCAATAACGTGACCGGAAAATTGGCGACGCGCTATGATTTCGATACCCAATTTGCCGTGCGTGCTTCCTTGCAAAATGGTTTCCGCGCGCCGTCACCACAACAACAGTACTTTTCTTCCATCGCTACTAATTTTAATTCGGCTGGCGTGCCGATTCAGAACGCCACGTTTTTGGCTACTTCAAACGTGGCGAAGCTGCTAGGTGCAGAACCCTTAGATGCAGAAAAATCCTTAAATCAATCTTTGGGTGCGATACTTAATTTTGGATCATTAGCTATTACCATTGATAGCTATCGTATCGTCATACGAGACCGAATTGTTTTATCCGAAAACTTACAGTCAGCTCCGGTGGTGTCCTTGTTGAAGGCTAATGGGATTAATGACGTAGGTGGTGCACGTTTCTTTACTAACGGGGTAAATACAACGACTAAGGGCGTGGATATTGTAACTAGTTGGCCTTTGGTGACCCAATCAGCAGGTCGATTTGACTTTACCGTGGCTGGTAACTTTACAAAAACCGAGGTGACTAAGGTAAGAGCTCCCAAGGTTTTGCAGGACTTAGTACCTTCTCCTATTTTGTTCGATCGACTCAATAAATTGGCCTTTGAAAGAGGGCAACCCCGCAGTAAAATTAACGCTGCTGTGGACTGGAAATTAGCGGATTTTAGTACGACGTTTAGAGCGACACGTTACGGTGAGGCGATTGATGCCGGGACCACGCCCGCGT